>JAEUKG010000822.1 GCA_016794325.1 Myxococcales bacterium
GCCCCCACCTCCGGCGCCGACCGCGAGCGCTCCGCGCCCTCCGCCGAGGCCGGCGGGCGCGCCCCGGGGGCGGCCGACGCGCGGGAGCTGCGACCCGCCGTACGACGTCGACGCGATGGGGCGCAAGCACTATCGCGTGGAGTGTCTGGACCCACGATGAGGCACGCCGCGCGCATCGCCGCCCTGATCCTCGCGTCGCTACCGGCGACCGCGAGCGCCGCCGACAATCGGGTCGCCTGCGTGGAGGCGTCCGAGCGTGGCCAGCTGGCCAGGGACGCGGGCGAGCTCCTCACTGCGCGGCGCGAACTATCCCTTTGTGCACAGTCCTCGTGTCCGAACCCGCTGCGCGCGGACTGCCTCCGCTGGCTCGAGGACGTCACGGGGTCGATCCCCAGCGTGGTCATCGGCGCGAAGGACGACCGGGGCGCCGACCTCGTCGACGTGCGCGTCGCGATCGATGGCCGCTCGCTCGGCGACGCCGCCGCAGGGCTCGCGCTCGAGCTCGACCCGGGGCGGCACGTCGCCCGCTTCGAGCGCGCGGGGAGCGAGGCCGTGGAGGTCCGCTTCGTGCTCCGCGCAGGCGAGCGGAACCGGCCGATCCTCGCGACCTTCCCGAGCGACGCCGCGCGCCCACGTCCGCTCCCGCCCACGCCGGCCCCCGGGCGCGGGCCGTCGGTCGCGACGTGGGCCGCGGGCGGCGTCGCGGTCCTCGGCCTCACCGGCTTCGTGACGTTCGCCTGGCTCGGCGCCGACGAGAAGAGCCGCCTCCGCAACACGTGCTCTCCCCGTTGCACCGACGACGACGTCTCGAAGCTCAGGGTCGACTACGTGGTCGCCGACGTCTCCCTCGTGGTCGCGGTCATCGCGGCCGGCGTCACCACCTGGCTCGCCTTGACCGATCGCACCGCGGCGACCCCCAGTCAGCGCTTCGCGCGGAGCATCTGGAAGTAGCGCCGTCCGACTCCGCTCGAGGCGGCGGCGCGCGTGACGTTGTTGCCGTGGAGCTCGAGCGCGCGTCGAACGTAGCGAACCTCCAGCTCCTCGGCGACGCGTTGACGGGCGACCGGCAGCGAGACGCCGTCGGCGACGACGCGGTCGATGAAGTCGGCGGAGGTGGCGGAGGCTCTGGAGGGCGTCACGGCCATCGCGACGTCCCCGAGCGCCAAGAGCCGGGCGACGGCGTTGGCGAGCTCGCGCACGTTTCCCGGCCAGTCGTGCGCTTCGAACCGCTGGAGCGTGTCGGGCGTGGGCCCACGGGCGTCGCCGCCGAAGGACCGCCAGAAGTAGTGGGTGAGGAAGGCGATGTCGCCCACGCGCCGGCGCAGCGGGGGGAGCTCGAGGCGCGCGACGGCGAGGCGGTAGTAGAGGTCGTCGCGGAATCGGCGGGCCTGGATCTCGCGCTCGAGGTCCCGTCGCGTCGCCGCGAAGACGCGGACGTCGACCCGCCGAACCTGGTTGCTCCCGACGCGCTTGATCTCCTTTCGCTCGATCGCGCGAAGCAGCTTGGCTTGGAGCGGCAGCTCGAGGTCGCCGATCTCGTCGACGAAGAGCGTGCCGCCGTGCGCGGCCTCGAACACGCCGGCGCGCGCCTCGGTCGCGCCCGTGAACGCGCCGCGCTCGTGA
>JAEUKG010000380.1 GCA_016794325.1 Myxococcales bacterium
CGACCGCGGCGCCGGCGCGCCGGTCGACCGCGGCGCCGGCGCGCCGGTCGACCGCGGCGCCGGCGCGACCGAGGCGAGGGCGGCGGCGCCGAAGACGGCGGCGACGGGGCTCTTGCCGGCGTCGTGGCACGTGCCCGCGGCGGCGCGCTGGGCGCCGTAGGGGAACGTGGTCTTCTGCGGGCCCATGCACGCGGTCTTCCACTCGTCGAAGGTGCAGAGGCGCTTGCCCGAGGCCTGACAGGCGTCGTCGGCCTGCACCTCGCTGATGAACGCCTGGGGGAAGACGCCGGGCTCGCTGACCGCGCGCACGTCGTGGCCGTCGACCGGCAGGTAGTGGGGGTAGGGCTTCTCGCTCCCGTCGGCCGCGACCTCGACCAGCGACGCCTCGAAGCGGTCGATGCAGAAGCGGCCGTCGACGAGCACCATGTGCTTCGGGCACGGCCCGACCGGGTCCGCCTGCGCGACGGCCGCGTCGGCCTCGGCGTCCGGGGCCGCGTCGTCGCCGGCGTCCTCGGCGCCGCCGTCCTCGGTCGTGGCCTCGGCCGCCGCGCCCTCGACGCCGGCGTCGGAGGCCCCCGCGTGCGGCGTGTCCTGGCGGAGCGGCGCCGAAGCGCAAGCGCCGACCACGCCGAGGGCGAGCACGCCCAGCGAGAGCCGCGAGAGGAGCCGTCGTGCAGCCGAGGTGCACATGTCCGCGCGAGCGGATAGCGCACCCCGCGCCCGCGCGCCAGCGGTCGGAGCCGGGGGAGGTTTCTCCGAGGGGGGCGTAAGACGACCACGAAGGAGCCCCCCATGCGCCTCGCCGTCAGCCTCGCCCTGCTCGCCCTGCCGCTCGCCGGTTGCCTCGTCCAGCCCCCGCCGCGCGCGGTGCACACGACGAGCGCGCCTCCGCCGGCCGCGTACAAGAACCCGGCGTTCGACCACACCGCGGAGGAGCTCGAGGCGAAGATCACGCACCACACCACGGGCTACACCAAGGAGTCCACGGCCATCCAGGGCAGGCTCGAGGCGTTCCGCGAGGTGCCGATGAAGCTCCGGCGGGGGCGCTGCTACTTCGTCGTCGTTCGGCTCGGCGAGGGCGCGGCCTTCTCGGACCACGCCAAGCGCGGGGTCGTCTTCCTCTTCCACAACGGCGACCGGGGCATGGAGGTCAACGGCGGGCCGGGCATCCACGGGCCTGGCGGGCTGGCCTCGGGCGGCTGCCCGCAGGCGGACGCCGACGCGACCTTCGACCTCCAGGCGAACTGGGGCCGGGCGATGGACAAGTCGAAGATCCACGATCTCGGCGAGGGCGCATACACCATCGAGCTCTATTCCAAAGCGGTCAGTGACGGCGAGCTCGCGGCGCGCAAGGCCGACGAGGACCGCCAGATCGCCGAGTCGCGCCGCTTCCAGGAGGAGGAGCGCCGGCGCGCGTCGGAGCGCGCCTCGCGAGGCTGCCGCAAGTGCCAGGACGACTTCACGGTCTGCATCGCCGACTACCGGCGCAACGCGAGCCGAATGACCTGCGAGCGCGAGCGCGACAGCTGCGCGTTCCGCGAGGCGCGCGTCTCCTCGTACCGCGATTGCCGCTGACCGCTGCAGGAGCTCCGTCCAGGGAGCGAGGCCGCCTGTGTAGGGAAATGTATGCGTTCCGCCGGGGCCTTGGGCTGCGGTGGGGGCGAGAGGCTCGAAAAGGCGAGACTCGGCTTTCGTTGGAGCGATAATCTTCCGTGGACGCTCTCCGTTTGCGCGAGCGGCTCCCTCCGTCCAGCAGAGGTGACGAGGGGCACTCCGCGCCAACGCCGTCCAAGGAGGACCCTCATGCGCGCGCACTTGCTTCGATCCCTGTCCAAGGTTGGCCTCGGTGCACTCACGGCCGCGCTGGCGGTCGCCGCCTCGGGGAGCGCCGAGGCCGCCTCGAGCGCCAAGGGCACGCTCTCGGAGCTGAGCCTCGAGGTCAACAAGGGCCTGCCGACCACGATCAACAGCGGCGAGTTCGGCATCGACGCGGTGAAGATGTCGGTCTTCATGGCCATCGACCCGGTGAAGGGCGCGGGCCCGATGATGAAGGTCGACATCCCGAAGGGCGCCGTCCTCGAGGCCCACTGGACGCCGCAGGAGAAGGGGCGCCTCAAGATCAAGAGCCTCCTCGGCGCGTCGAACGACGGCACGCTCAACGTCCGCTACACGATCAACCCCACCGTGCAGGTGAAGATCGCGCTCACGACGCCGGTCACGTTCAACGCGACCTACACGTGGACGGCCACGGATCTCATCAACAAGCTGCCGGGCGCGAAATTCAACTACGACCAGAAGGGCAGCGCCCCGTTCGCGCCGTGGGGGTTCGCGCCGGTGTCGGTGAAGGCCGACGCACCGCCGGCCCTCGACCAGTCGAAGATCTTCGGCATCCCGTTCCAGGACATCAACCAGTCGGTGGCGGACTTCGTGAAGGGTGACGTCGGGCTCCTCCTCGTCACGCAGCCGACGTTCATCTACAAGACCGACAAGGTCGGCGTGGCCGGCGCGGACAACGTGATCACGTCGCAGGACCAGGAGATCGGCGTCCCCGTGCTCGACGGCGACTACGTCGAGCTGACGACGTCGGTCGAGGGCAAGGTCAACGTCACCGGCAAGCTCCAGGTGAAGCCGGAGGTGACGATCGCGCAGGTGAACACCGGCAGCGCGGCCGCCCCGAACTGGGTGAACGTGAACTCGAACTTCTCGTTCAGCGTCGCGTCGATCGACTACACCGCGAACGACCTGAAGGTCTCGTTCCCGGTGAAGATCGTGCACATCCCGCTCCCCAACGTGCACCCGCCCGACACGGGCGTGGACGTCGGCACCGCGAAGAAGGGCGGCGAGGTGTCGGAGTTCGCGACCATCAAGAACAGCGGCGAGCTCGACGCCGAGGTCTCGTTCGAGAGCTCGGACCCGCGCTTCATCGTGCCGAGCGGCAAGATCAAGATCGACCCGAAGTCCGAATACCCCGCCAAGATCACGTTCCAGCCCACCGACGCCGAGCCGGTGAGCGCCGAGATCACGGTGCGGTCGGACGACCCCGACAGCCCCGTGCAGACCTTCAAGGTCGGCGCCAACGGGGCCGACGTCGGCGCGCCGCGCAAGCCGTCGACCGCGGCGCCGGGCGGCACGAGCTCCGACAGCGGGTGCGGCTGCCGCTCGGCGGGGACGTCGCCGGGGTCGCTCCTCGCGCTCGGAGGCCTCTCCGCCCTCGCGCTCGTCGCCGTCCGCCGCCGCCGCCGCGACTGAACCGTGCGCGCGCTCCTCGGTCGAGCCGTCGCGGCGTCGTCCGTCGTCGTCCTCGTCGTCGCTTGCGGCGGCGCGGACGAGCCCGGCGCGTCGCCGCGGCCCCGGCCCCCGACCCGCCCGAGCCCCGAGCAGGGGGCCGCCGCCGACAGGCTCCTCACCGGGCCTGACTGGTACCGGCACGCCGTCTTCTACGAGGTCAACGTCCGCTCCTTCCAGGACTCGGACGGCGACGGCATCGGGGACTTGCCGGGGCTCGTCTCGCGCCTCGACTACCTGAAGGATCTCGGCGTCGACGCGCTCTGGCTGATGCCGATCAACCCGTCGCCGTTCAAGGACTCCGGCTACGACGTGGCCGACTACGGCGACGTCGACAAGGTGTACGGCGGCAAGCCCGCCTTCGACGTGCTCGTCCGCGAGGCCCACGCCCGCAAGATGCGGGTGATGGTCGATCTCGTGCTGAACCACACCTCCGATCAGCACCCGTGGTTCCAGGAGTCGCGCAAGGACAAGACGAACCCGAAGGCCGACTACTACGTGTGGTCGGACACCGACGGTCGGAGCGACGTGGCGTGCGGGACCTACAGCGCCCAGTTCGGCACGAGCGCTTGGGCGAAGGACGACCAGCGGGGCCAGTACTACTACCACCGCTTCTATCCCGGTCAGCCCGATCTGAACTACAAGAACCCCGCCGTCGTCTCCGCCGTCCTCGACGCCGCGAAGGGGTGGCTCGACTCCGGCGCCGACGGCTTCCGCTGCGACGTCATCGGCCTGTTGGTGGAGACGGCGGACCCGGAGCAGTGCTCGATGGCCCCCGAGACGCAGGCGATCATCCGGAAGCTCCGGGCCCTCCTCGATACCTACCCCGACCGAGCCATGGTGGCGGAGCCGCTCCTCGGCGACGCCCGCGCCTACTACGGCTCCGGGCGCGACATGTTCCACATGGCGTTCGACTTCTCGTACGGCTACTTCTGGGGCGTCGCGTTCAGCGCTCGCAGCCGCAAGCTCGTCGACGTGTCGATGGCCCAGTCCGCGGCCTTCCCCGAGGGCGCCCAGAACGCCCTCGTGATCGGCTCCCACGACGTCCAGCGCGCCTTCACCGTCGCGAGCGGGCACGAGTGGCGCCAGCGTCGCGCCGCCGAGATCCAGCTGCTGCGGCGGGGCACGCCGTTCGTCTACTACGGCGAGGAGGTGGGCCTCCGCCCCGGCGCGGGCGTCGTCGTCGACTCGCGCGACTCGGCGCGCACGCCGATGACGTGGGCGCGCGGGCCCGGCCACGGGTTCACCAAGGGGACGCCGTGGCTCGCGTTCGGCCCGATGGCCGACGAGACCAGCGTGGAGGCCGAGGACCGCGACCCCGAGTCGATGTTGACGTTCTACCGGTCGCTGCTCGCGTTCCGGCGAGGGCGGGCGGTGTGGAGCACCGGCGCCGAGCGGGTCGTCGGGCTCGACACGGGCTCGGTGGTCGCGTTCCTCCGCGAGGACGGCGCGGAGCGCTATCTCGTCGCGGTCAGCCTCAGCGAGGAGGAGGTCGACGCGGCTCTGGTCGAGCGTCCCGCGGGCGTGGCGGAGGTCGTGTGGGGCGACGGCGCGCTCGGCGCCGACGGTCGATTGAAGCTCCCGGCGCGCGGCTCGGCGGTGTTTCGCCTCCGCTGAGCCCGTCGTCTCCGTGTGCGGTGCACGCGTGTTCGACTTGACAAGCCCGCGTGAGTGAGTAGGGTGCCGCCGTTCGCTTCTCGTCCCCGCGCCGCGGGTCCCTTTGGGGGATCGTCTAATGGCAGGACGACGGATTCTGGCTCCGTCTATCTAGGTTCGAATCCTAGTCCCCCAGCTAACTTATCGAAATAACTTATCAAACTGGCCCCATCGTCTAGCGGTTAGGACATCGGCCTCTCACGTCGGTAACGCGGGTTCAATTCCCGCTGGGGTCGCTAGAAGCAGCAAGGGAGACGGCGCGCTCGCATCAGCCAGCGCGCCGTTTCCTTTTTCGCGCCGTCGGCGGCGCGGGGCGTCGGGCGCGGATCGCGGCGCCGCGTGGTAACGTCGGCGGCGTCAGGGGATGATTCTACGGAACGTCGTAGCCGTCGCGCTGTACCTCTTGCCGGTGCTGATCGTGCTCGCGGGGCGGCGGCCGAGGCCGCTCTGGGAGGTCGCGCTCGACATCCCGGCGACGGTCGCCGTCGACCTCTTGGCCATCCTCGCGCTGACCCGCGTGATCCCGCTCGAGCTCTCCGTGTGGATCGTGCGGGTGCTCTGGCTCGGCGTCGGCGTCGCGCTCGCGCGGCGGCGGGGGGCGGCGCTCGGCGCCGGTGACCGCGGCGCGTGGCTCGTCGCGATGCTGGCCGGCGCGCTCGGCGCGATCGTCAGCATGTCGATGTCGCGCGTCTACCGTGTCTGGGATCGCTACTGGCACATCCCGCTTGCGGCGTCGATCGGAGGGCAGACGCTCCCGTTCCAGAACGTGTACGAGCCGGGCACGGTGCTCCACTACCACTGGACCGGCGACGTCCTCGCGTCGACCTTCAAGGCGCTGTCGTTCCACCACCTCTCGTCGGACGTGGGCCTCGTGCTCGTCCACGACGTGACGTTCGCGCTCATCGCGATCACGGTCGCGCTCCTCCTGCGGGGGCTCGGGCAGAAGGGCCCGTGGGTGCCGATCCTCGCGGGGGCGGCGGTGGTCTTGCAGGGGCCGGTCCCGCTCCGCGGCGGGCTGGGCCTGCACCTCGACGGGTACGCGTACCACAACTTCGTCACCAACAGCCTCCGTCCTCACCTCGGGCTGTCGGGGCTCCTCATGACGGGCTTCGTCGGCGCGATCGCGGTGGCGCTGCGCGTGCCGCACGAGCCTGCCGCGGGGGCAGACGCGTTCCCGCGACGCCGCCTCGGCGCCATCCTCGTCGCGACGACCGCTCTGCTCGCGGTCACGGACGAGCCGTCGGTGATGATGCTGCTCGCGTCGACGGGGGTGGCGTGGCTGGTGCACCCGGAGGTGCTCGCCCCGACGCGCAAGTCCGGGCTCCTCGTCCTTCTCGCGCTCGGCGCCGCCGTCGTCGTGCCGAACCTCCTCTTCGGCGCGTCGCTGTCGCCAGGGAGCCCGGTGCAGACCGTCCGCTGGGTCGCGGCGCGAGTGCCGGGGGCCCACACCGAGATCCCCGTCTATCCGATGTGGAGTCGCCAGGGGAACGTCGTCATCCTCTGCGACTTCATGCCCTTCGCGTTGTGCGCCGTCGGCCTCGTGGCCGCGTTCGTCGCGAAGCCGTCGCGGCCGCGGGCGGCGGCGTGCGCCCTCGCGTGGACGAGCATCGCGCTCGCGCTCGTCGGGCTCACCCACATCGAGATCAACGGCCTCGCGGCGGTGGAGGTCCAGCGCTACTTCGTGGAGCCGTTCTTCGCCGCGTACCTCCTGGCGCTCCCCACCGTTCGGGAGGCGCGCCGCGGGAGCTTGGCCACCGTGACGATCGCCGGCGGGGTCGCGGTGGCGGCGCTGTCGACGCTGGTGTGGATCCGCGAGCAGCTCCCGAAGGAGCTCGGCTACGCCGAGCACGACAAGAAGTGGATGGGGATGATGGAGGACTCGATGGCGAGCGACTGCGTCCGCACGACCGGCGCCCGCTTCGGCGAGCGACCTCGCGTCATGTACGTGGAGTCGTCGGTCTGGTACCTGTGGATCGGCTGCAACCCCGTGTTCGCGCCCGGTTGGCACGAGCGCCAGTGGACGACGAAGACGCGGCCGACGGGGGAGGGCAACGCCATCGAGCAGCTCCGCGCTATCCACGCCGGGATGGCGCGCCCGGACGAGACGATCCCCGCGGCGTGCCTCTCCGATCCCGCTCGGTCCGACGTCGTCTGCCGCCGGGCGCGCGCTCGCGGCGGCTGCGAGCGCCGGGGGGAGCTCTTCGAGATGTGCAAGCTCACGCCGGAGGACCGGCGCGCGGCGCTCGGGCAGTGATCCCGGCGGGGGGCACGACAAGCACTCCCCAGAGAAGGTAGATTGTCTGCATGATCCTGGTGACGGGGGCGACGGGGCTCGTCGGCAACGCGATCGCCGCGCGCCTGGCGGGGCGGGGGGACGCGGTGAGGGCCCTCGTCCGGGACGTCGCGCGCGCCAAGGCGCTCGTGCCGAGCGGGGTCGAGCTCGTGAACGGTGACCTCGACGACCCCGCGAGCCTCGCCGACGCCATGCGCGGGGTCGACCTCGTGTTCCACGCGGCGGGCATGCCCGAGCAGTGGCAGCCGGACGAGTCGGTCTTCGACCGCGTCAATCGCCTCGGCACCAAGAACGTGGCGGAGGCCGCGCTCGCGGCGCGGGTCGGTCGCGTCGTCTACACGTCGACGATGGACGTCTTCGCGGCTCCGCGCGGCGGCACGCTCGTCGAGGACAACGTCGATCCCGACCCGAAGCCGACCGCGTACGAGAGGTCCAAGCAGGCCGCCGAGCGCGCGATCGAGGCCGTCGCCCGCGAGGGGCTCGAGGTCGTGTACGTAAACCCGGCGGCGGTCTACGGGCCGAGCCCTGTGGTGACGGGCCTCAACGTGTTCCTGCAGAAGCTCCTTCGCGGCGAGGTGCCGATGCTGCCTCCGGGCGGGATGCCGGTCGCGTTCGTGGACGGCGTGGCCGACGCCCACGTCGCCGCCGCCGAGCGCGGCGCTGCCGGAGCGCGCTACCTCGTGGCGGACGAGCACGCGTCGACGAAGCGGCTCGCCGAGATGCTCCTCGAGGGGACGGGGCGGCGGGCTCCGCGGGTCGCGCCCGCGCCGCTCGTGCGGGCCTTGGCGGCGGTCTCGGCGCCGGTGGCGCGGTGGGTCGGCGCGAAGCCCTTGGTCGCGCCCGGCGAGCTCTCGTTCGTGCTCTGGGACGTGCGGGTGGACGCGAGCAAGGCGAAGCGGGAGCTCGGGTTCGAGCCCACGCCGCTCGCCCGTGGGCTCGCCGCCGCGCGCGCGGCGCTGTCGTGAGCGAGGCCGGCGACGCTCGCGAAGGAGGCCGCCGAATCGCCGGAATCTCGAGGCCGGTCGCGGTGTCATGGGGCTGATGCTCGCCGAACGGTGGAAGCGCTTTCGAGAGGGGCGGCGTCGCCGTCGGGGCCTCGGCTGGACCCTCCTGCGCGTCGCGCGGCTCCCGGCCGCGCTCGGCCTCGCGACGCTGGGGTTCTGGTCGTGCACGATGCGGATGCCGGGCCGCTCCCACGAGGGGCCGCTGCCGCCGCTCACGGACGCCGAGCGAGGGACTGCGGCCCGCCTGCGTGGGCACGTCGAGGACCTCGCGGGGCCGGGGGAGCACAACGTCGACCACCTCGACGCCCTCCGACGCTCGGAGGAGGGGCTCACGAAGAAGCTCGAGAGCCTCGGCTACGCGGTGGAGCGCCAAGAGCTCTCGGCGGGCGGCGCGAAGGTGGCCAACTTGGTGGTGGAGCGCCGCGGCGCTTCACCGGATCTCGTGCTGGTGGGGGCTCACTACGACTCGGCGCACGGCGCGCCCGGCGCCGACGACAACGCCTCCGGGGTCGCGGCGATGCTCGAGATCGCGCGCGCCCTCTCCGGCGCCTCGCTCCGACACACGCTCCGGTTCGTCGCGTTCGTCAACGAAGAGCCCCCGTGGTTCCAGAACGAGGGGATGGGCAGCCGTGAGCACGCCCGACGCTGTCGGGCGCGCGGCGAGCGCATCCGCGCGATGATCTCCCTCGAGACGATGGGGTACTACCGCGACGACGCCGGGACCCAGAAATACCCGCCGCCGATGTCGGCGTTCTACCCGAGCCGGGGCAACTTCATCGGCTTCGTCGGTGACGTCGGCTCGCGCGATCTCGTGCGGCGCGTGGTGGGAGCCTTCCGACGGAGGGCGTCGTTCCCGTCCGAAGGGGCGGCCTTGCCGGCCTTCATCCCCGGCGTCGGCTGGTCCGACCAGTGGTCGTTCTGGCAGGAGGGGTTCCCCGGGATCATGGTCACGGACACGGCGCCGTTCCGATATCCGTATTATCACACATTGGCCGACACCCCCGACAAGCTCGACTACGAGCGGCTGGCGCGGGTGACGGTCGCCCTCACCCAGGTGATCCAGGAAATCGCCGACGATCCGTGATCTTCGGCGCGGAGCGGGTCCCGTCGGGACGGTGAAAATTTGGCCCCGCGCGGCGGGCTCGTGTACCGACAGAATCGTGACGAGCGAAGCCCGCGCGCATCCTGCGCGGGGGAAAGGCCCGAAGACATGCGAAGCAAGGCGGAGCTCACCCAGGAGCTCAGGACGATGCTCAAGGACGTTTTCGCGGCCAAGGCCGCAGGGGAGAGCCACGGCCGGCTCGCGCGTGCCCACGGGTACGTCGACGGCTACATGCGCGCCCTCCTCGAGACCGACGTGCTCACCAAGGGCGAGCTCCTCGAGATCGTCGCGTCGGAGCGCGAGCGCGTGAGCGGCCCCGCGATCCGCACGATCGAGGACGTCTCCGAGTTCGCGGCCTGATCCGACGACTCCACGAAAAGCGACGAGCGCGCCGGGCCTAGGCCTGACGCGCTCGTTTCGTTGGAGCGGCGGAAGCGGCCGCTCGGCTCAGGGAGCGAGGAGCGAGACGTCGCCCGTGATCTCGCGGCTGCCCTTGTCGGTCTTGCGCCAGAAGTTCGCGACCTTGCCGTCGATGGCGCGGGGGAAGAACCCAGCGAACTTGTCGGGCTGGGCGATCGTCTTCTTGGACCACTTGCGCGCCCCGCCTTGGACGACGCCGCTCGCGGCGCGGAGCGTGCCCGCGGTCGCGTCCTGGTAGAAGATCGAGATGGCGCCGCTCGACTCGACGGAGACCGTCGAGTCGTCCCCGACGATGTGTTTTCCGTCCTTGAACGGCTGGTTGTCGACGCTGAAGCCGTCGTCCACGATCTCGGGGCGGCCGGGCTTTCCGCCGGCGAGGGACACGTACCGAAGGGTCTCGTCGACGCCATTGACGTAGGAGACGTGCCACGTCCCGTCCTGGCTGATGAAGAGCGACGCGCCCATGCCGACGTCTCCAGTGTCGAGGGCGGTGTTGTCCTTGCGGGAGCCCGTCTCCCCGTCGAGGATCACCTGCTGCCAGCCGCTCCCCTGGGGCTGGATCGCCACCAGGTTGCCGTGGATGCGGTCGTACACGACGACGCCGAGCCCGTTCGGCCCGGTGGCCAGGCTCACGTACGCGCCGAACGCGTTGGGATAGGTCTCGATCGCGTCCTTGCCGACGACGTTGACGCAGGTGGCCTTGCCCCCCTGCGAGACGCACGCCTTGCCCGCGCCGCAGTCGGCCGGGGTGCACCCGCCGGTCGTCGCCGAGCAGCTCCCGGTGTCCTTCACGCACGCCTCGCCGGTCTTGCAGGAGGTGGGGCGGCAGGGGCCGTCCTCGGTCACCGCGATGTCGGAGAACGTCCACGCGCCGGGCTCACCGGGGAGCTCTTCGGTCGCGCGGGCGAGGGTGACCTTCGAGCGCGTCTTGCCGCCGGTGCCAGGCTCCATCTGCAAGAAGGCGATGACGGGCTTGCCGCCGTCGAGGATCATCTTGGAGTAGCGGCCCGCGTCGACGGGGGCGCCGCCCTTGAGGACGTAGCTCTTCCAGCCCTCGCCGCCCTTGATGGCGAACTTCAGCTGGGTGTGGGTGAGGTCGTAGTACGACACCATCGGCGTGTCGCCCTTGCCGATGGCGATGCTCGTCCACAGGCCGACGTCGTCGCCAGCCTCGGTCTCGCCGGTGCGCCAGCCGTTGCGATCGTGGTCGGGGCAGGTGCCGTCCGAGCGCGAGGGGACACCGTCGACCGTCTGCCAGTCGACCGCGCTCCGGCCGGTGTCGTATTTGCCCACGACGAGGTCGCCGTAGAGCGACGTGAAGTCGGGCGAGAGGACCGCGTCGTTGTAGCCCGCGACCCAGATGCTGCCGTCGCTCGCGCGCGCGACCGAGGTGTACGCGCCCACGAGGCCGGGCTTGAGGGCGGCCTCGCACTCGGTGTTGCAGTCGGCGCCGCAGCCGGTCTGGCTGCTCTCTTCGCTGCCGCAGGCGCAGCCCTGGCTCGTCGAGGCGACCATGGCCACGGAGCCGAGGCCGAGGACGC
This sequence comes from Myxococcales bacterium, assembly GCA_016794325.1. Lineage (GTDB taxonomy): Bacteria > Myxococcota_A > Polyangia > Polyangiales > Polyangiaceae > SXNL01. The sequence continues at coordinate 11,302 of JAEUKG010000380.1, forward strand.
CGACCACCTTGTGGCTCGCGGCCCCGCCCCGGCGCGCGCGTCGGAGGGCGAGGATGCCGAGGAAGGCCGCGACGAGCACGACGCCCGCGACGCCCGGGAGGTCGACGCCGGACTTGCCGCCGGGGGTGGAGCAGCCGCAGCCGGAGCCGCCGGCGGCGAGCGTGGAGTCGCCGCGGCCGCGGATGAGCGGCTGGCTGATGGAGGCGACGTTGCCCTCCTCGTCCTTCACCTCGACGGTGACCTCGGATCCCTTGGCCGCGACGTGCGCGAGCTCCGAGACCGGGCGCCACGGGCCGAACTCGGCGCCGTCGATCTTGTAGCGGGCGGTGAGGTTCTTGTCGTCGCTCACGAAGTCCCACGCGGCGACCGTGAAGCCACCCTCCTCACGCTCGACCTTGGCGGTGGGCGGGAGGGCGTCGATGACGAACTCTGCGGTGGCCGGCGTGACGTCCTCCGACTCGGGCTGACCGACGACGCGCGAGAACGCCTTGAGCGTGTGGCGGCCCTGGAAGAAGAGGTAGTCTTCCTTGATGACGATGTCCCGATCGCGGGTCCAGGCCGAGCGCGTGCTGTCGTCGATCTGGTACGAGTACTCGACGGCCGCGGAGGCGTTCGAGCCGAACGACACCTTGAGCTCGGGGAGCTTGGTGCGGTCGTAGCCGGCGAAGGTCATCGCCTCCGGGTGGACCGTCTTTCCGACGATCTTGACGGTGGTGTCCGACTCGAACGATGCCGCGGTCGGGGCCTTCGTCAGGTCCGCGAAGATCGCGAGGAAGTCGTCCTGGCCCGAGGTGAGCTTGCGGATGCCGCCGTCGGGGATCGACAGCCCGAGATCGTACGCCTTGAGGGCGCCCGAGAGGTCGATGGCGTTGAAGCCACCGCCGACGAGCTGACCCGAGAGGCCGCCGAGGATCGACTGCAGCGCCGAGGCGATGCGCGCCGGGTCGTCGAGCAGCAGGTCGGCGTTCGTGACCTTGCCGTTGGCGATGGCGAGGTCGCCGAGGACGGGGAGGAGCCCGCCGTTCGGGTTCTTCTTCGGGTCCTTGCCGGTGGAGAGGTTCACCGGGACCGTGACGTCACCCTCGAAGGTGAAGGCGCGGACGTACCGGTCGTAGCTCCACACGTAGAAGTCGATCGCGAACTTGTCGAGCTTCACCGCGAGGAGCGGATCGGTCTTGATGTCCTTGCCGGTCCCGATCTTCACCGTCGGCGGGACCTGCGGCCGAGTGGCGATCGCGACCGCCGCCGACTTCTGCTCGATTGTGAGGTTCTTGATCGAGGGGATGAGGACCGAGAGGAGGCCGGTCTGCAGCTGCGCGACCTGCTCGGTCGACACACCGAGGCAGAGCGTGCCGCTCTGGTAGACGCTCCCGAGCGCGAAGTTCAGGAAGCGCCCAGCGAGCGCGATCCCGACGTGCGGGCCCTTCCCGCCGGGCCAGCCGGGGATCGTGTCTTGGGTCAGCTCTTGCGGGACCGGGATCCCCGTCGGCGGATCGAGCTTGAAGTTGTCGGGGACGCAGCTCGACTTCGGCTGGGGCAGGGCGCCGCCGAGCATCGAGAGCGTGACGCCGTTCGGCGTGTGGCCGGGGTAGCCGACGTTGTCGGCGGCGGCCTTGGGGTACGGGATCATGTCGCCGCCGCCAGCGATGCCGAAGTCGAGGCCGCCGGTGGTGCCGGGCGAGATGCTCTTCAGCGCCCCGGAGAGGTCGATGTGGGAGTCGAGACCGAGGAGCGTCGGAACGCAGGTGTCGGGCTTCGACGTGTAGGTGCAGTACTTGTTGCCGGAGTCGGGCTTGCTGCCGCTCGGGCACGCCGGGTTGAGGGCGGGGTTCGGCTTCGTGCACAGCGAGTCCTTGAGGAGGTCCTTGACCTGCCCCTCGAGGCCGTCCTTGAGCGGGTTCAGGATGAGGCCCTTGACGAAGCCGGAGTCGCTGATCGCGGTGCAGGCGAAGGTGAGGAGGCCGCAGTCGAGGCAGACGTGCACGTCGTCGTTCTTGAGGCCCGACAGGTCGATGACCGCCTTGTCGACGTCGATCTTGGTGTAGCCGTTGCGGGGGCTGATCGTCTCCGAGACCAGGGGGATCGTGACGCTGACCGGCAGCGCCTTCTCGGTGACGTTGGGGACGGTGCCGCTGCAGCCGCCGTTGCCGTAGCCGACGTGCATCGTCAGGTTCGGGCCCGGATCGATGTTCGCGTTGACCGGAGTGTCGGCGACCTTGAGGGGGATGACCCCGGAGACGACGATCGAGCTCTTGTTGATGGCGTCGAGGTGGAAGGTCGACTTGCCGAGGTTGACCTGCGCCTTGCACTGCGGCGGCTGGTTCTTCGGGCCATCCGGGCAGACGAGGGGGTCGACGTACACCTTGAAGAGGAAGAGGTCGGCGACCTCGGTCTTCGGCGGGTCGACCTTCGGGATGTCGATCGTCATCACGCCGCCGGGGGCGTTCGTGATCTTCGTCGCGACGGCGGGGATGTTTTCGGCGACGAAGTCGAGACCCGGACGGGTCAGGCGAACGCTGGCGGCGTTCTCGATCGCCTTGTCACGTGGGAATCCGCCGGGCAGGGGAGTGGTTCCACCACAGCCGCCGCAGCCGCTCGAGCACCCGCCGCCGCTGCACGAGGCAACGAGCAACAAGAGCAGGACGATGAAGATGTTGCGCCAGCTCTTTCGAAGCATGGAACCTCCCTAAGCGAACCGACCGCGTGCCGAACCGTGGCGGGGCCTGCCCCGACACTCGCGTGCGCTAGCTCCGTAGACGTGCGAGCCCTTGAAGTGTAGCGCTGCGCCGAGGAAAACACGCATGGAGCAACGCTGACGCGCTGCGCCATGGAGCGCCCTCCTGCGCTGCAGGCACATTGAACAAATGTGCCGAAAATGCCAGCAAAAAAGGCGTCTCAGCCCGCCAATGCCATGCGCTCGAGGTGTCGGCGCTCTCCCTCGAGTGACGCGGCGTTCAGTCGGGGCTGGCGTCGCTCGCGTCGGGCCCGGCCTCGACCGGGGGGGCGGCATCCCCGCCGCTGTCGGCGCCGGCGTCGCCCACGCCGCCTCCGCTGCAGGCGGCGACGCTCCCCTTGCCGTCGAAGACCTTCACCGCGCTGGCGGCGAAGGTCGCCGCCATCCAGAAGCTGTCCTTGCAGCTTCCGGCTTGCTTGTCCTTGCTGCAGTAGTCGCCCTCGAACGGGATCTTGCCGCCCTGGCGCACGCAACGCCCGTCGGGGCCCTTGGAGCTCTGGGTGAGCACGACGCAGAGGGACTGGCTCAGGTCCTGGATGTAGACCTGGTCCGCCTCCTCGATCGTGATGTACCCGCCGAGCGCCGCCGCGGTCTTCCACTTGGAGCAGAGGGCCGGGTCGTCGCCGCAGTCGGAGCTGAGGGCGGCGGGGTTGAGCTTGCCGACGCAGTTGCCGCCCTCCGACAGGGTGACGCCCTGGATGACGACGTCGGTGATCGGCAGGACGATCGCGCTCTTCGGATCCGCGCTCAAGAAGATCGGCACGTTCAGGCGCTTCTTCTCGGTGCTCTTGAACGTGTCGCCCTCGAAGGCGATCGCGGTCTGGAGGGGGCTGATGACGATGTTGTCCGCGGTGGTGAAGCTCGCGAAGCAGAAGCCCTTGCCGAAGGGGTCGTCGCTGGGGGGAGCGCCCCCGGTGGTGAGGGTGTTGTTCTGCCGGTCGACGCGCAGGAGCCAGGTGAAGAGGCCTTTGCCCTTCTCACCGCACTCACGCGCGGCCAGATCGATGTTCGTCGTCACGACGGTCTTCTGGATGAACTGCTGCGCGAGCGCCTTCGGGGCGGCGACGTTGAGGCGCCGCATGCGGAGGTCGATGACCGCCTTGCCTTTGTTGTCGGCGATCGGGAGGCACGTCGACGCGCTCCCGCACTTGGCCTCGTTGATGGAGCAGGCGAGCTCGGTCGGGCAGTCGTTGCTGGCGTTGTCGCAGTTCGGGGCCGGCAGCTCCCCAGCCTTGACGCTGCACCCGCCGACGACGTCGCCGCCGTCGCTGCGCCGATGCTCGTCCTCGGCGCAGCCGGCGCTCACCGCCCCCGCCACGACCGCGACGAGCGCGGCGATCCCCAAGGTCGCAAGCACCACCCGCGCGCGCCCGTGCCCCTTCTTCATCGGCTCACTCGCGGAACGGGAGGTCGCCGCCGTATTCGACCATCGCCAAGAACTGGTCGAGGCGCGAGCGGAGGTCGCGCTTGGTGATCGACAACAGCCGGCGGGGCCCGATGCCCTCGACGCAGAACGAGCCCATCGCCGAGGCGAAGAACATCGCGCGCCGGAGCGCGTGAGGCTCGGTGTGGTCGTGGCTCGCGAGGTAGCCGAGCAGGCCGCCCGCGAAGCTGTCGCCGGCGCCGGTGGGGTCGCAGACCTCCTCGAGCGGGTACGCAGGGACGAAGAACACGCCCTGGGCGTCGAAGAGGAGGGCGCCGTGCTCGCCGCGCTTGACGATGAGCGCCTTCGGGCCACGCCGGCGCACTTCCTCGGCCGCGCGGCGGAGGTTGTGGACGCCGGCGAGCTCGCGGACCTCTTCGTCGTTGATGACGAGGACGTCGACCTTCGGGAGGAGCTCGGCGAGCGTCTTCGGCTCGCCCTGGATCCAGAAGTTCATCGTGTCGGCGACCACGAGCTGCGGGCGCTCGACCTGCTTGAGCACCTCGAGCTGCAGCGCGGGGTGGATGTTGCCGAGCATCACCAGGGGCGACGCCGCGAACTCCTTCGGGATCTTCGGCCGGAAGTCGGCGAAGACGTTGAGCTGGGTGTCGAGCGTCTCGCGGCTCGCGAGGTCGGACGAGTAGCGCCCGTGCCACCGGAAGGTCTTGCCGGCCTGGCGCTCGACCCCCTTGGTGTCGACGCCGCGCTTGCCGAGGTCGTCGAGCATGGCCTGCGGGAAGTCGGCGCCGACGACGCCGACGAGCCGGACCGGGGCGAGCAGCGAGCTCGCGATGGCGGAGTACGTGGCGGCGCCGCCGATGACGTCCTTGAAGGTGCCGGTCGGCATCTCGAGGTCGTCGAACGCGAGGGAGCCGACGACCAGGATGCTCTTTTCGGAGTGGTGGATCATTGGTGTTCCTTGGGGAGAAGCCACGCGAGGCGCGCGCGCGCCTCGATGGTCACCGCGTCGTCCGCGGTCATGACCGCCCCGACGAGCGCCGTGCTGGCAGGGCTCTTCGCGGGGTCGGGGAGATCCTTGGAGAGGGCGGTCACCACGCGCTTGGCGAGGTCGACGTTCTTGCGCACGACGGCGAGGACGGCGTCGACGGTGACCGCCTCCTCGGAGTGGTGCCAGCAGTCGTAGTCCGTCGCGAGGGCGAGGGTCGCGTGGGGGATGCCCGCCTCGCGGGCGAGCTTGGCCTCGGGCATCGCGGTCATGCCGAT
>JAEUKG010000392.1 GCA_016794325.1 Myxococcales bacterium
CGCCGCGAGCTCCGGAGGCGCCAGCGGGAGCGTCAACATCGGGGGCGGCAAGTGAGCTTTCCTCGCCGAACGACGCGCCGCGGGCGTGCCCTCGGCGCGTGCCTCTTGCCGTTTGCGCTGTTCGCGCTCTCCACGGCGGCGCCGCGCGTCGCGCGCGCCGACGCCGAGGGCAACGCGAGCAACGCCCAGACCGAGGTCCAGAACGTCGACCGTGAGATCGCGAGCGTCCAGTCCGCGATCGATCGCGCGAAGGGGCAGCGACTCACGGCGGAGCAGCGCATCGCCAACGGCGAGATGCTCTTCCGCACCAAGGACTACGCGCGCGCCGGCGTCGTCTTCAGTGAGATCATCGAAGAGTTCCCGACCACCGTACCGGCCCACGCCGACGCGCTCTGGCTCCGCGGCGAGACGTACTACGCGACGCACGAGTACCTCTCGGCGCGCCGCGACTACCGCGCGATCGTCGAGCACGGGACCGAGCCGCGCTTCGTCCCGTACTTCGGCAAGGCGCTCGCGCGCCTCGTCGACGTCTGCCTCCGCGTCAACGACATCAAGGGCCTCGACGAGGTGTTCGCGAAGCTGAACCAGGTCCCGCCCGCGCAGGTCGACGCCGCCCTCATCTACGCCAAGGGCAAGGCCTACTTCGCGAAGCAGGACTACAGCCAGTCGATGTCGGCGTTCCAGCAGGTGCCGAACGGCGGCGAATACACGCACCAGGCGCGCTACTTCCAGGGCCTCGTCTCCATCAAGACGACGAAGGCCGGCACTCCGGCGTCGCCGGACGGTGCCAAGCGGGCCGTCCCGGCGAACTACAAGCCGGCGATCGACATGTTCCGGGTCGCGACCGAGCTCCCGCCCGACACGGAGGCTCACCGGCACGTCATCGACCTTTCGTGGATGGCCATCGGCCGCCTCTTCTACGAGATGGAGAGCTACACCCAGGCCGCCGAGGCGTACTCCAAGGTCGGCCGCGAGTCGCCCGAGTTCTCCACGATGCTGTACGAGCTCGCGTGGGTGTACGTCCGCCTCGGCGACGTGCAGCGCGCGGAGCGCGCCCTCGAGGTCCTGCAGATCACCGATCCCGGCTCGCCGCTCGTCGGCGACGGCTCGCTGCTGCGCGCCGACCTCCTCCTCCGCGCAGGCGCCTTCGACAAGTCGCTCCAGCTCTACGAGTCGGTGAAGGCTCAGTACGACCCGATGCGGGCGAAGGTCGAGGCGTTCCTCGACTCCACGAAGGACGTCCGCGTCTACTACGACAAGCTCTCGCAGCAGCAGCTCGACGTCCTCGACCAGAACGAGGCGCTCCCCGCGCTCGCGATCCGCTGGGCCCGCGAGGCCGAAGACGGCCCGATGGCGTTCGCCGTCATCGACGACGTCAACCAGTGCAAGACGCTGATCAAGCAGTCGTACGCGCTGATCGACAAGCTCACGACGATCATCAACGCGTCGAACCGCGTCCGCGCCTTCCCCGAGCTCCTCGCGGGCGAGGAGCGGGCGCTCGGGCTCATCAACCGCATCTCGCGCGCGCGCCTCGAGATCGCGCGCGGCCTCGACCGCGAGGAGCCGGGCGACCTCGGCGGCGAGATCGGCGAGGTCCGCAAGCAGCGGCGTGCGCTGATGGGCCAGGTCGGCGACTTGCCCACGAACACCGCCGAGTTCGCCCAGCGCGACTACGACGGCACCAAGGTGTGGAACAAGCTCTCGCAGGAGATCACCCGCCGCGGCGTCGAGATCGACCACCTGCAGGCGACCGTGAACGGCCTGCGGCGGATGCTGAAGGAGGACGCGCAGCGCGGCGTCACCCGCGACGCGGCCACGCTGCAGCGCTTCAACGACGAGATCGACGCGGTCGAGCGCGACCTCAAGAGCCACAACGCCGCGGTCACCGAGCTCCGCCGGCAGATCGAAATCGGGCGCGCGCAGATCGGCCTCGGCGACGCGCGCTACCAGAACGACGCGCTCGCGCGGGTCCAGTTCCGCGACGCCCTCGACCGCGAGATTCAGCTCGCGACCCAGGGCCAAGCTGGCGGAAACGCTCAGAAATATGCGGCGCGTGTCCAGCCCGTCCTCGCGCAGGCGCGGACGGCGGAGGACAAGCTCGTCCAGCTCTTCGCCCAGATGGAGGCGGAGGTCGCGTCGAAGATCAACGGCATCCGCGACAAGATCGAAGCCGAGCGGGTGAAGATCAACGGCTACAACATGCAGCTCGGCGCCCTCGACGCCGAGGCCAAGGACGTCGTCGGCCAGGTCGCGAAGAAGAACTTCGAGCTCGTGCGCGACCGCCTTCGAAACATCGTCCTCCGCGCCGACGTCGGCATCACCGAGCAGGCGTGGGAAGTCCGCGAAGAGGAGCTCGAGCGCGTCCACAACCTCCAGACAGAGCGAGCGCGCGAAGAGCAGCTCCTCGACGAGGAGCTCAAGGAAGTGCTCGACGACTCCGGCGAGACCAAGAAGTGACCTGGGGACCTACGATGAAAGACGACAGCCTTCTCGCCCGCCGCGCACGGGCGGCGAGCCGCGACCCCCGCCGCGCTTTTTCTTCTTCGCCGTCACGGACGGTGAGGCTTCTCACGAGCCTCGCCCTCGTGTCGGCGGGC
>JAEUKG010000414.1 GCA_016794325.1 Myxococcales bacterium
CGGTCGCGAAAATAGGCAGCAAGCTGCCCAATTTCGGAGGCGGGGGATCGTCACCCCAGGGGTCCGGGGATGCGGTCGCGAAAATAGGCAGCAAGCTGCCCAATTTCGGAGGCGGGGGATCGTCACCCCAGGGGTCCGGGGATGCGGTCGCGAAAATAGGCAGCAAGCTGCCCAATTTCGGAGGCGGGGGATCGTCAGCCCAGGGGTCCGGGGATGCGGGCGCGAAAATAGGCAGCAAGCTGCCCAATTTCGGAGGCGGGGGATCGTCGCCCCGGGGGTGCGGGTGGTCCGGTCGCGAAAATGGGCAGCAAGCTGCCCAATTTCGGAGGCGGGGGATCGGCCCCTCAGGCCAGGTCGATGCCCGCGCCCTGGAGCAGCTCGCGGGTGACCTGGTTCGGCAAGAGCCCCAAGGTCTCGCGGCCCGCGGAGGACAGCGTGACCCGTCCGTTCGCGGGCTCCGCGAGCGCGGCCTTGCTCGCGAAGAGCTCGGACACGACCTTCACGCGCGCGTCGTCGATGCCGTAGAGCTTCGCGAGCTGCTCGATGCACGCCTCGGGCTTGCACGTCTCCGCGGACACCAGGTGGGCGCCGTCCTCGTCCAGCTTCGGCCACGGCCGCGCGCCGACGAGCTCCCCCTTGGAGTCGCTCCAGAAGACGGCGGTGACCATCGGATCGTCGGTGTCGAGCGACATGGCAGGGAACGCCTCGCGCTTCGCGACGTTGGCGAGCGCGCTCGGGATGCCCTTGGTCATCTCGGCGAGCGGCGGCTTCTTCTTCGTGGTCTTCGGGCTCCGGGGGCTCGACGGCTCGAAGAACGCCCCCACCGCGCCCGACTTCGAGAAGACGACGATCCCGGTGGCGCCGTCCTTGCTCGTTCGGCGGTAGCCGAGCCCCTCCCAGACGACGTCGTACTGGCGGTCCGTGTTGCGGGCGATGAACGAGGCGTAGACGAGGCTGTGGATGCGGGCGCCTCGGCGAAGCTGATCGAGCGTTCGGGTCGACACGCCCCGATGATAGTCGAAAACACGTGCCTCTTGTCGGGCGCCGTGAGGACCGGGAAGATGGGGGAGTATGCGGCCGCCGGGGATGGTGTCGGCTCTCTTCATGCGCGCGCTCTTCGACATCGGAGTGCGCGCGGGCGTCGACGTGGAAAAAATCCGGGAGAGCCTCAAGCTCACGAAGTCCGCGATCGAGGACGTGAACGGCTGGGTCTCGGTGGACGTCATGACCCGCGCGTGGATCGACGTCCCCCGCGCGAGCTCGGACCCGGAGTTCGGGCTCCACGCCGCCGAGTCGATGCCGACGGGCCTCTACGGCGTCCTCGAGTACGCGACGATCTCGAGCCCGACGCTGCGGGTCGCCCTCGAGCGCGTGGCGCGCTACTACCGGATCGTCGGCGCCATGAGCGAAGTGTCGTTCCTCGACGAGGGCGAGACCTCGAAGATCGTCTTCCGCTCGGTCGTCGCCGCGCCCGAGGAGCTGCGTCACTACTCCGAGCACTTCCTCGCGCTCATCGCCGCGCGGACGCGCCTCATCACCTCGGCGCAGGTCTCCCCCACGCTGGTCTCGTTCCCCCACGCCGCGCCCAAGAAGACCGACGAGCACGCCCGTGTCTTCAAGGCCCCGGTGTACTTCTCGCAGCCGCGCGCGGAGCTCACGTACCGCACCGCCGATCTCACCGTGCCGCTGTCCACGTTCAACCCCGACTTCCTTCGCCTGTTCGAGCGCGAGGAGGCGCACCTCGCCTCCCTCGACAACGGGTCGGTCGCCCAGCGGATCCGCAACGTGCTCCCGGGGACGCTCCGCCAGGGCGAGGCGTCGGTGGGGACGCTCTCGCGCAAGCTCGGGCTCTCGACGCGCACCCTCCAGCGCAAGCTCCAGGAGGAGGGCATCTCCTTCACCGACCTCGTCGATCAGGTGCGGGAGGAGGAGGCGCGGCGCTACGTCGCCGAGAGCAAGATGAGCCTCGGTGAGATCGCGTTCGTCCTCGGCTTCTCGCAGCCGAGCGCCTTCTTCCGCGCCTTCAAGCGCTGGACCGGGACCACGCCCAGCGACTTCCGAGCCCAGGGCGACCGCCCCTCCACGTAAGAACCCGAGTTCTTTCGGGCAGATGCGCCCGTGTCGACGTTTCTTCGAGGGACCGCTTCACACCCGGCGGTGGGCGCTCTCTACCTCTTCGAAGGGAGCGACGAAATTTCTCGCCGCGCCCGGTCGACAACCCCGCGCCTGTTGGGGCACGAGCCGCGGCGAACGCCGCGCGGTTCGCCCGCCAGGCCCGATCCGCGCGGCGTCCGCCGCGCACCGAACGCCCCGCCGAAGCGCAGGGCACAACCCCGAGGTCCATCGTCATGTCCTTCTCGTCGTTCGTTCGTCCGTCGCTCGTGCTCGCCGCCCTCTCGCTCGTCACGCTCGCCACCGGCTGCGCGACCACCGGCGTCGGCGCGACCGGCCCCCAGCCCGGCGTCGCCCCGCCGAGCCTCGGCCGCCCGGGCCCCGAGTCGTACGCGAAGGAGGAGCGGGTCAAGGTGCGGGTCGCCGAGCACGTGCGGCGCGACGTCGACGGCGTGCGCGCCACGTCGCGGAGCGCGGAGAGCGTGACGTGCGCGCGCTGCAAGAACTGACGCCGCGCAGCGCCGAGGCGTTCGAGCCGATCAGAACCGGAAGGCCCCGGCGGGGACTATCCCTGGAGAGATGGTGCCGGGCGTCGGGTCCTTCTCGGTGTTGAGGGCGATGACGGTGGCGACGCCGCCCGCGACCACGACGCCGACGCCGGTCCAGAACCACCAGCGCGCGTAGATCGGCGTCTCGCGCTCCAGCGGGACCGAGACGACCTTCCGCTCGCCGGCCGCGACCACCGCGCTCGTCTTCGCGTCGTGGTAGCCGTCCTTGGAGAGCGTGATCGCGTGGGTCCCGGCGGGCACGGTGAGCTCGAGGGGCACGACGCCCGCGGTGCTCGCGTCGACGAGCACGCGGGTGCCCACCACCGGCGACTGCACGACGAGGATGCCCGACGTCGTCTTCGACACGAGCTGGACCACGACCGACTGGGCCCCGCCCCCCGCCAGGGTGAGCTCGCGCCGGAAGGGGAAATGCCCCTCGGCGGTGACCTCGAGGGTCGCCGGCCCCGCGTTGACGCGGAGCGGCGCCGCGACCGGGCAGGTCGTGAGCGCTCGATCGCGCAAGAGCACGCGCGCTCCGGCGATGCGGCAGTCGATGGTGACGGTGGTGACCTTCGAGCGAAGCTCCGCGATGAGCTCGGCGAGCTTCGGCACCTTGGCCTTGAGCTCCGCCGGCGCCTCGCGCTCGAAGCGCTCGAGCTCATCGAGCGCGCGCGGGTATTCGGTCAGCGCCTGGAGCGCCCGCCCCCGGTTGTAGAGGAGGGCGGGATCCGCGGACAGCTCGTACGCGCTCGAGTAGGCGATCACGGCGTCGGCCGGGCGCCCGGAGTCCATCGCGGCGTCGCCGGAGGCCTTGAGCGCCTTGGCGCGCTCGGCCGCGTCGGGGGCGGCCGGAGGGGACGGCTGCGCGCGCGCGATGGGCGTCGCGAGCATCGGGGCCAAAGTGAGGAGCAGCGCGAGCGCGCCAGCCTCGATACGCATCGTCCTCGAGGGTACACGAACTCGGCCGGGGTCGCGCAGAGTCCTTTCGGGCTCGCCGCCGGACCGCTCAGAGGTGGAGCGGGTTGTCGGATGGTGTCGGGGAGTCCGGTCGCCGACCCGTAGGCGGCGGGCGTACGCTCGCGGGGGCGCTCGGGCGGGCGGAGGCCGCGGCCGGAGCCCGCGCGGAGGCGACGTGCGCGGCCGACGCGGCGACCGCCGGCGCGGCCGACCCGCTCGCGGTGGGCTCCGCGGTGGGGGTGGGGCCGCCGATCGATTCGACCCGGACAAGGGCGGCCGCGCTCCCGGTCGCGAGGGCGGAAGAGGAGGGCGCCGCGGGGCGCTCCGCGCTCGAGCGTCGATCCGCGAACGCCCAGGCCCCGATGGCCAGCACCCCGAGCGCGCTCACGACGAGCGCGCCGATCAACCACCCGCGCGCGCTCGCCGCCGGCGAGGAGCTGCCCTCGACGGTCACGGCCTCCGCGCGCGCGGGGCTCGGCGTGCTCGGCGGCGCCGGCTCGGGCGCCTCCGCGTAGGGCGCGATTCGCGCGAGCAGCCACTCCACGTTCGGCGCGCGCGCCTCGCGATCCTTCACGAGGGCTGCCATGATCGCCTCGGCGAGGGGGGCGGGGAGGTCCGGCGCCCGCTCCTGGATCGGCTTGGGCTCGTTCATCACGATCGCGACCGCGAGCGTGCCGATGGAGTCCCCGTCGAACGGGTACTTGCGGGTGAGCAAGAAGTAGGCGAGCACACCGAGCGCCCAGACGTCCGCGCGGGCGTCGACGTCGCGCGCGCCCTTGATCTGCTCGGGCGACATGAAGCGCGGCGTCCCGAGGGCGGCCTGGGTCGTGGTCTCGGAGACGCCCTCCGCCTCGAGGATCTTCGAGATGCCGAAGTCGAGCACCTTGATCGTGGGCCCGCCGAACGTGCGGGCGATGAAGACGTTCTGCGGCTTGAGGTCGCGGTGGACGATGCCCTCCGCGTGGGCCTCGCGGATCGCCTCGCAGATCTGCACCATCCAGTGCATCAGCTCGCCGACCGGGATCGTCGGGCGGCGCACGAGCTCCTTCTGGAGGTCGTGCCCGTCGAGGAGCTCCATCACCATGTAGGGCAGCCCGCGCTCCGTCACCCCGACGTCGAAGGTGCGAGCGACGTGCGGCCCGAGCAGCCGGGCCGCGGCGTGCCCCTCCCGCTCGAAGCGGGCCACCGCGCGCTCGTTCGCCGCGAGGTCGGGGTGGAGGAACTTGATGGCGACGCGCTGCTCGAGGCGCGTGTGCACCGCCTCCATCACCCGCCCCATGCCGCCGACGCCGATGACGCGCGTGAGGCGGTACTTGCCGGCGACCACCTCGCCCGGCTGCGGCAGCGGGCTCGCTCCGGGATCGATCGACGCGCCCTGCACCCCCCGAGGATATCAGCTCACGTCCGGGCCCGCACCCAGGCGAGGGCGCGCTCCCAGGCCTCGCGGACGGCGGGCATCGAAGCCACCCCCGTCACGAGCTGCATGTGGTCCGGCGCGGGCTCGCGGCGGCTGCCCCGCACGTGCTCGACGTGCACCGGGCCGCCCGCCAACCGCGCGAACGCCGCGCCCGAGCCCGGGTGGCAGTTCAGCCGATCGCCGTCGCTCACGATCTGGGCGACGGGGACGTCCACCGCGGCCAGCGCGGCGAGGTAGTCCTCCCCGCCGGCGCCGACCCACCGCCCCGTCCGCGCCGGCGCGAAGATGGATTGCATGTATTCTGCAGATTCATCGTCGCTGCCGAGGCGCAGGGCGCGCGCGGGCACGCGGCCGAGCCGCGCGACCGCGCGGCTGCCCACCTCGGCGATGACCCGCTTGGCGAGCCATCGCACGCGTGAGCGCTCGAGCGACCAGAGCCAGACGTTGGCGGCGACGCACACGATCGCGTCGGCGCGGGCGAGCCCGAGGCCCTGCGCGGCGAGCGCGACGTGGCCGCCGAGCGAGTGGCCGACGACGACGAGGCGCCCGTCCTCGCGGGCGCGCGCGCAGTCCACCACCGCCGGCAGGTCGCGGGCGACGAGGTCGTCGTACGTCCAGCGGGCGTCTTTGCCGCTGCTCTCGCCGTGCCCTCGGAAATCGAAGGCGACGACGTCGAACCCGGACGAGCGGAGGAGGTCGGCGAGGCTCCGGCCCGCCGGCTTCACGAACTCGCCGCGCCGCGCGAACATCGCGTGGGCGAGGACGGCGGTGCCAGCGGCCGGCGCGCCCTCGCTCCGCGGCAGCGCGCTCGCGCGGAGCGCGACGCCGTCGCTCGTGTGGATCTCGATCGACTCCTCGACGGCGGCCGGCGGCCTCCGGCGCCTGGAGCCGCCCATCCGGCCGCGCCGCGGGCGAGCCACGCTCATGCGTGGACGATCGGCGGGTCGGCGTCGACGCGCCCGCGCCGCGACCAGATCTCGATGACGCCCTCCATGCGCCGCGCGGCCACCAGCGCCGCGTGTTTGGCGCGGCGGGGCAGGGGCACGGCCGCGCCCGCGCCCTCCTGCGGGAAGAGCAGCTCGCTCACCCCGTGGAAGATGCGCGTGATGGGCGGATCGTCCGGGAAGTCGGGGAACTCGCTCTTCATCACCTTGTTCACCTCGGTGATCTTGCGGAATCCGACGCCGAGGATCGAGCGAGGGTCGACGCCGATCGACAAGAGGTCCGGCTCCATCCCCTTGAGGCCCATGAGCGTCGACAACAGGAGGTCGAGCTCGAAGAGCGCGAAGTCGAGCTGCTGCGCGGGCGTCATGCCCTGGATGAGCGACGGCACGAGCTGGGTGCCGAGGCCCACGTGCCGCGCCTCGTCGCGCTCGTAGTAGGGCAAGAGCTCGGTGAGGACGGGCTCCACCTCGAGCTCGCGCACGCGCTGGAAGATGGTGAGCGCGATGACCTCGATGGTGAGCTGCATCCCGTAGAGCTTCTTGGCGAGGTCGTCCACGCCCAGGGTGAGCTCCACGACCCGCCGCGACCAGAAGTCCATCTCCTTCGGCATCGCGTCGATGGCGTGGAGGTAGTCGTGCATCACGTAGAAGTGGCGCGCCTCGTCGTGGGCCTGGCTCGACGCCGCGAGCTTGGGCTCGAGCGCCTCGAGCCGGTCGGCGAGCTGCGCGCTGATCTTCCAGGCGGCGAGCTCGCCCCACATGATGATGGCGAAGATGCGCCCGAGCGCCTGCTTCTCGCGCTCGGCGAGCTTGGGCTGGCCGTGCTTGGCGATGAGCTCCTGCAGCACCTCCCGGCCGTCCCAGATCCGGTCTTGCCCCACGTGGTAGATGTTCTCGAGGCGGCGCGCGCGGCGGGCCTCCTGTTCAGTGTATTGTACATCGAACATCCCGAACGGGAGCTCTCCGCCACGGTTGACGAAGCGCCGGATGCGGCTCCTGATCATGGGCTCCAGTATAGCCCAGCCGCAGGCCCGGGCTCAGTCGAGCGGCAGGACCCAGACGTCGTGGCCGAGGGTGAGGCCGAGGTGCTCCGCCGCGCCGAGGCCGATCGCGCACTCCTCGGCGCCGTAGAGCTCGATCACGGTGGGGACGGCGACGAAATACGGGGGCCCCGGCGACTCGCTCGCGACGAGCGCCTTGGTCTTCCCGGGCGCGTCGTCGGCGAGGAGCTTGCCGACCTTGCGGGGCGCGGCCCGCGCGACCAGCGAGATCTCGTCGGTCTGGGCGACGAAGTGCGGGCCGCCGTCGAACGGGTCGACGCGCTCGGCGTAGCGGAAGCCGATGCGCCGGAGCATCTTCTCGACCCCGCGCGTCTGGGCGCCGACCTTGCCGATCACCTCCTGCGCCTGGCGCGGCAGGAGCGACGCGTAGATCGACCCCTCGGGGAAGAGGCCGCGGATGAACTCCTTGTTCTTCTTCGAGAGCCGGTCGGCGTCGGCGTACGTCATGTCGGTGAAGTGGCGCCCGAGCGCGTCCCAGAGGTGGCTCGTGCCGTCGGCCTCGAGCGGCGGCAGGAGCTCGGCGAGCACCTCGTCGCGGAAGAGGTCGCGGTGCATCCGTACGTAGAGGAAGCGCACGTACGAGATGAGCAGGCCGAGGCGCTCGGGGGCGAGGCGGTACTCGGGGAGCATCACCAGCCCGCCGATCTCGGTCGGCCCGTTGTACGAGTACCCGATCGAGAGCACGGTGTGCTTGAAGTGCTTGTCGAGCGTGCTCGAGTACCGCTCCTCGTCGATGACGTCGAGGTAGATGTACGGCGCGTCGCGTCGCCCGAGCTGGGCGATGATCATCGACGTGCCGATGATGCGGTTCTGCACGACGTCTCGCAGGACGAAGACGTACTCGCGCCGCTTCGGGTCCTTGATGCTCCCGGTGAAGCTCTTGTGGGAGTGCTCGAGGATCCCGCGGATCGCGTCGCGGTCGTCCGGGAGGTTGACCGTGTCGAGGTGATGGGCGACCTCGTAGAGGCCGTCTTCGTCCTCGGGCAGGGCTGCGCGGATCTCGAACTTTTGCATACGCGAAGGCCGAAGGCGTGCGGAGCGGGTTCCATGGGTGTACCACGGAGCCAAGTTCCATGGGCGCGTGACTTGCTCTACGCTCCACCCCGTGAATCGCTTCGTCTTCGCGCTCCTCGCGCTCGCGCTCGTGGTCCTGCCCGGCTGCCGCCGCCAGAGCGGCAGCGATCGCACCAAGGTCGTGGTGTCGATCTTCCCCGTGTACGACCTCGCGCGCCGCGTCGCCGGGCCCGACGCCGACGTCACGCTGCTCCTGCAGCCGGGCAAGAACGAGCACACCTTCGACCCGACGCCTCGCGACATCGAGGAGGTCGCGAAGGCGAAGCTCGGCGTCATGGTCGGGCTCGGGCTCGATCCGTGGATGGAGAAGCTGATGAAGGACGCGGCGCCCAAGGCCCGCGTCCTCAAGGTCGGCGACCGCGTCCCCACGATCCCCATCAAAGACGAGGCGATCGGCGAGGAGGAGGCCCACGCCGCGGCCGGCGGCAAGGACGACGACGACCACGATCACGAGAAGGGGGCCCCCGATCCCCACGTGTGGCTCGACCCTCAGCGTGCGCGCCTCATCGTCAAGCAGCTCGCCGAGGAGCTCTCGCGCGTCGACGCCGCCCACGCCGGCGGCTACCGCCAGCGCGCCGCCGAGATCGAGGACTCGCTCGAGAAGCTCGACAAGGAGATCGAGGACAAGACCAAGGCCTGGAAGCTCAAGAGCTTCGTCACCTTCCACGGCAGCTTCGGGTACTTCGCCGATCGCTACAAGCTCAAGATCGTCGCCGTGATCGAGCCCTATCCCGGTACGACTCCCGACGGCAAGTACATCAAGAAGGTGATCGACGTCGTCGGCAAGCAGCAGATCCCCGCGCTCTTCAGCGAGCCCCAGCTCGACCCGCGGCCGGCGAAGGTGATCGCCGACGAGGCGAAGAAGCCGCTCGACGTCCTCGACCCCATCGGCGGCGTCGGTGACCGCGACAGCTACGAGAAGACGCTGCGCTACGACGTGGCCGTGCTCGGGAAATACCTCGGCGGCGCATGAACGACGAGCGCCTCGGCACGCCGCCGCCGTCTCGGGCGCCGCGCGTCCTCGACGTGAAGGGCCTGTCGGTCCGCTTCGGGGCGCGCTCGGTGGTCGAGGACGTCACGTTCCACGTCCCCGTCGGTGAGTTCCTCTGCCTGTGCGGGCCGAACGGCGCGGGCAAGAGCACGCTGCTCAAGGCCATCCTCGGGCTGGTGCAGCCCTCGGCGGGGACGATCCGCATCTCGGATCTCCCGGCGGAGGAGGGGCGGAAGAAGATCGGCTACGTCCCGCAGCGCAAGAGCTTCGACCGCGATTTCCCGGCCACGCCGCTCGAGGTCATCGCCGCGAACCTCCGAGGCAAGTGGCCGCTGCGCATCCGCGCCCACGAGCGCGAGATCGCGATGGCGATGCTCGAGAAGACGGGCGCGGTCAAGCTCGCCAACGCGCAGATGCGAGACCTCTCCGGCGGCGAGACCCAGCGCGTGTTCTTGGCGCGAGCGCTCGCCACCAAGCCCGACCTGCTCGTGCTCGACGAGCCCACCGCGGGCGTCGACGTCGGCGGGCGCGCGTCCATCATCGATCTCATGGCCGAGATCAGCGCGTCGGAGACGATCGCCGCGGTCCTCGTCACCCACAACCTGCAGGCCATCGCGCGCTGCGCGGAGCGCGTGCTCTACCTCGAGCGTACGGTGAAGGCCTGGGGTCTCTGGAGCGAGCTGTCGCAGAACTCGGACCTGTCGGCGATCCAGATCGCGAGCGATCACAAGGCGATGGAGCTCGA
Source organism: Myxococcales bacterium (assembly GCA_016794325.1). Lineage (GTDB taxonomy): Bacteria > Myxococcota_A > Polyangia > Polyangiales > Polyangiaceae > SXNL01. Next base: position 9,850 of record JAEUKG010000414.1, read on the forward strand.
CGGCGACTGAGGGGCGGTCGGGCGCGCCAGGGTCGGGCCGTGTCCCACCTCCACCTCCTCGTCTCGGCCCTCCCTGGATGGTGCCGGGGGGTGGGGGGTGCTAGGTTCTAGAGGCGGTCCCCCGCGGGGGGGGCGGCGGTCCCCCATGGCGAAAGAGCACACCACGCCCCTGGTCCTCTGGATCTGCGCAGCGGTCTGTGCACACTACATGTTCGCCCAGGGCGGCGGCTTCGTCGCGAAGATGCACGAAGACCGGAGCTACGTGTCGCTCCTCGGGTCGAAGGCGCGCGAGCGCGCGCGCTTGGCCCAGACGCAGACCTTCGACGTGATGCTCCCGGGCGACGACGACAAGGGCCCGGAGGTCGAGAAGAAGGACCCCGATCCCGCGAAGGACGAGGCGAAGCCGCCCGTGCCGCCCGAGCAGGCGAAGGTCACGCCCCCGACCCCGATCAAGCCGCCCGATCCCCAGCCGCCGAAGAAGGAAGAGGAGCGCCCGAAGCTCAAGCTGGTCGTCAAGGAAGAGGACCCGCTGAAGAAGCTCGACGCGCCGCCGCCGGTCCCCGAGAAGCGCATCGCCGTGCGCCAGCACGCCAAGAAGGACCAGGAAGACAACCCCAACGCCAAGTTCATCGGCGACGACGCGAACCACGTCGAAGAGGAGTCGGTCGCGACGCAGACGTCGCACGACCAGAACGACCCGAACCCGACGCCGGGGGGCAACCACGCCGGGCCCAAGGGCCAGGTCGGCGACAGCGAGCGCACCAAGATCGCCGAGAGCGACGAGCACAAGGGCGAGAAGAACCGCGCGCCCGGCGAGAAGGGCACCGAGTTCGACGTGCAGCCCGACCCGATGCCGCAGAAGCCGACCGCCCCGGTGGCGGTGGCGGCGGCGTCCGCGGCCCAGGCTCCCCGCTCGGGCGGCGACGGCAAACCCGTGCAAGCTGCACAGACCTCCCCCACGCGCCCGCCGGAGCCGACGATGGCGCCGGGCGCGCCCCAGCCGGCGTCGCCGGAGGTGGTGCAGGGGGGCGCGGGGTCGTGGACGTTCAACCCCATCAAGCCGAACCCCGGGACCGGCACCGCGCCCGACCCCGCCCAAGGGAGCGCGACCCAGAAGGTCCAGACGCCGCCGGGGGCGACGAAGTGGCTCGGGCTCGGCGGGACGCCGGGCCCAGGGCAGGTCAACATCAACCTCTCGCACCAGGGCGTGGTCGCGGCCGTCGGCGCCGATCAGCTCAAGAAGGAGCGGGTGGCCGAGGGCGAGCGCCGCAAGAGCGAGCACCGCGGCTCGTGGCAGGCCTCCAACTTCGAGCGGTGGCGGAGCGCGATCGAGAACTACGTGTCGACGGTGAAGCCGGGCAACCAGACGGCGCTGAACACCGCGCGCGTGCCGTTCGCGACCTACATCAACAACATCCACAACCGCATCCACCCCATCTTCGCCGACTCCTTCCTCGACTCGCTCGACGGCCTGCCGCACACCCACCCGCTCAACAACCCGCGGATGTACACGTCGCTCGAGATCGTCCTCACCAAGGAGGGGCGGCTCGTGAAGATGGGCGTGGTGCACACGAGCGGCGTCACCGCCTTCGACATCGCCGCGCTCGACTCGGTGCAGCGCGCCTCGCCGTTCGGCCCCGCGCCCAACGCGATCCTGTCGGGCGACGGCAACGTCTATCTCCACTGGGAGTTCCACCGGAACCGGGACATGGCGTGCACCACGTTCAACGCCTACCCGTACATCCTGAACCTCCCCGCTCCTCCGCCGACGCCCGAGGCGCCGCCGGGCGATCCGAAGGGCCCGCCCACGCGCGAGCGCGGCGCCCCTCCGCCGGCCAACGTCCCCGAGACCCGCGAGGGCAAGAG
>JAEUKG010000828.1 GCA_016794325.1 Myxococcales bacterium
GCACGAGCGCGCCGGCGTCGTCGCTCCCCACGGCGGTGAAGAAGTGGACCTCGGCGTCGCCGCGGGCGAGCTGCGCGAACGCGAGCGCGCCGCCGCCGCCGGCGATGACGCGTGCACCTTGCATGTGCACGATCTCGCCGGGCGCGGGGACGCGCTCGACCGCGCCCAGCGTGACGTGCTCGGCGTGCCCCACCACCGCGATCTTCGGCGTGCCCATCGCCCGCGATCATCGGCTCGCCCCGCGCGCCGCGCAAGGGCGGGCCCGACAGCGCCGGTCAGCCCGCGGTCGCGTCGGCCACGAAGGTGGCGAAGCGGAGCGGCGAGCCGTCGGCGCGGGCGGCGGCGGTCGCGCGGCCGACGCGCGCTCGCGCCTCGTCGACGTCGTAGGTGCCGACGTAGCCGTGCCCCTTCTCGTGCGTCTCGAGCATCGCGTACGCCGCCCGCGCCGGATCGAGGTCGAAGTGCTCGCCGAGGATCGACATCACCGCGTCCATCGTCGTTCGATCGTCGTCGATCGTGTAGACGTCGACGCGGCCAGCCGACCGATACGGCGCGTCGTCGGCGCGGGCGCGCCCGGAGACGTCGACCTCGCGTACGACGTCGAGCGGCGCGAGGGCCTCGTCCTCGGCGGGCACGAGGTCGGCGAAGACGCCGCCCCGCTCGCGGAACGCGCGCAGGAGGTCGCCGAGGGTGATCGCGCTCGCGCCTCGCGCGGCGGCGATCTCGGAGGCGCGCCGGCTCGACACCAGCATCCGGATGGAGATCTTGGCCCCGGCGTACTCCTCACCGGGCTCGAGATCGCGCTCCTCGGCCGCCTCGACGCGCCCGTGGCGGAGCGCGGCGCGGAGGTCCGCGCGGGCGGTCTCGAGCGAGACGCGGCGAGCCCGGAGGAGCCGTTGCACCCGCGGATCGAAGAGCGCGCACGCGACCACGTGCTCGGGCTCGAGCGCCCGGTCTCCCGCGTGGAAGCGGGCGGCGTAGTAGGCGAGGTTCGCGTCGTCGTCGAAGGCCGGCCGGGGCGGCGGCGGGGCCTCGCCGGGCGTGGTCGGCTCGCGCGCGGGCGCGGCGGCCTTTCGGCGTGGCGCGAGGTAGTAGAGGGCGGCGCCGGCGCCCACCACCAGCGTGACGAGGATCTCCGGGCGCATCTCCGCATCCTACGCGCCAGCGCTCCTCCACCTTCCCCCGCGCCAGGCGATCAGAGGTCGTCGCACACGGCCGGGGTGTCGAGCACCGCGCGCTCGATCTTCGCGAACATGGCGTCGCACTCGGGCGCGATCTCGGCCGCCTTCGTGCGCAGCGGCCCGTAGTGGCCGGTGCGGCCGCCGGCGACGCGGAGCATCACCGCCGCGTATTCGGCGGCGAACGACGGGCACTCCTTCTCGAGCGACTGGAACGCGGCGCCGTCGCCGGTCCCCGAGCTCGCCCAGCTCGAGCTCGAGCAGGTGACGCCCTGCTTGAAGCGGTCGAGGAGGCACCCGTCGCGGCTCGCGCGGTACTTGGCGAAGAGCTTCGGGAGCTCGGGGCTCGCGGACCGCGAGTCGTAGCTCGTCTGCCAGGCGCCCGCCTCGGCCGTCGACGCCGACGTGTTCGACGCCGACGTGTCGCGCCCGACGCAGTGCTTGCCCGAGCTCTCCTGCATGCCGAGGCTGAGGAGGAGCGTGTACGTGTGCCGGAGGGTGGAGCGGCCCGAGGTCGCGTTCGACATGCCCGCGGCGGTGAAGTTCGACTCGTACCAGGACAGCGCGTCCTTGTCGTCGTTGCCCGTCTGCGCGCGCGACACGACGGCGACGTCGGAGCGGGTCGGGTTGCACACCGCGCGCGCGTACGTCAGCGCGACGCCCTTGAGGTAGCCCGAGGGCATCCGCCCGCGGTTCCGGAACGAGCGGGAGGCGCACGACGACGAGGTCGCGATGGCCTCGAGCGCGGCGACGCTCCCCGAGGTCGGGCCCGAGCCCCCGGCGACGACGAGGTATTTGCCCGACGCCCAGCCGACGGTGCCGTCCTCGGTCTTTACCCGGTAGAAGCCGCTCTGGGGAGCGGATGTGACGACCGTCACAGTGTCGCCGTCGCCGATCACGTCGACCACGCTGCTCGAGGTCGTGGCCGCAGAGCGGAGGTTCAGGGTGCTCGTCGCGCGGAGCACGGTGCCGACCGGCTGGCTCTCGGTGAGGAGCGCGCCCGACGTCTCGTCGCTGACGGCCTCGTCGCCTTCACCTTCGGGGGCAGCGCAGCCGGCGAGGGGGAGGGCGACGGCGGCGACGACGGCCGCCCGCGAGGCGAGTGCGCGGAGGTAGGACAGGGAGGGCATCGGCTCCATGCAAAGCAACCCCCGCGCCGGCGCGCAGAGCCCCGGTTTTCCACGCGTTTCGACAGTGGCTCTGCATTCGGCCACTCTCGACGAAGCGCTCTCGCTCCTTCGCCCACACCGTGGTCGCAAGTCCTCTCGCGAGGGCCCGCGAGGGGTCGCGGCTGGCCACGGGGCGGTGCGGCCGCCGCTGGCGGTGGCGGACCGGCCGAGGCCCGCCTCGGGCTCACCGCGCGGGGCCGGCGTCGGCCTGGCCGGCGCCGTCGCGGAGCTCGGCGGCGAGCCACGCGACCATCGGCGTGGCGTACGCGTCGTCCTTCTCCGCGAACTCGCCCTTCTTCTGACCGAGGTCGAAGTTGAAGAAGACCTCCGCCTCGCGATCGCCTCGCTGGAGGAAGAGCTTCGTCGCCGTCCACCCGCCGCCGCGCCCGGAGAAGCCGCCGCCCGGGGAGCGCCGCGCCCCGCGGGCGAGGAACGCCGCGCGGAACGGGCGCGGGCGCAGCGGCCGCGCCGGCACCTCGGGCGGGATCTCCCCCTTGAACACGCGGCCGAACGTTCGCACGAGCCGCTTCCCCGCGGCGGGATCGGGGACGGTGAGCATCACGTTGCCGAAGGTGAGACCGCCGGGAGCGCCGGCGCCGCCGACCGACTGCGGATCGTCGTATCCGAACCCGAACACGCAGCCGTCGCTGGTCTCGGCGTCGAAGAACGTCCACGAGCCGCCCGCGGCGTGGAACGGCGGCGACTCGGTGGGGGTGCGGCCGGCGTGCACGCGCGTGATCCGGAACGTGACTCGGGGGCCGTGGTCGACGCCGGGCTCGGCGGTCGAGCCCTCCTCGGTCGTCAGCGAGTCGACCGACACGCCGGCGTCCTCGAGGGCCGCGTGCACCGCGATCTCGCGCGGCTCCTTCTTCTTGCAGCCGGCGCCGAGCGTGACGAGGGCGAGCCCGAGGAGCGCGACGGTTCGCATGGCGCGCACCATGCCACGTCCGGCGGGCGCGGAGAACAGTCGCCGTCGCCGGGCGCGTCCGGGCGTCGCAGAGAGCGCTCCGACTACGAAGAGCGCGCGAGGCGCCGGCGCGCGATCGCGGCCGCGGCGATCGCCACCGCCGCGAGCGCTGCGACGCTGCCTCCGGCCGCCCCCGCGGCGTCGCAGCCGCAGCCGCGGCGGGCGGCCACCGGGATCGTGCCCCGCTGGACGTCGGCGTTCGAGGGCTTGGGCGCCGGCCGCGCCGCTCCCCTCGGCAGGCACACCGAGACCGCGCGGCAGGTCGCCGCCCCCGGGCACGTCCGGGCCTCGCTGCAGGGCTCGATCGCGACCCACACCGGGCGCGACGGATCGGGCGCCGGCGGCGGCTCCTGGGCCGGGCCCGGCTCGCGCGAGGGCTCGCCGCCGGCTGGGCGGGCGTACTCCCAGTGGAGCGGGCGCTCCTCGCCGCAGACGTCGGCGGCCACGCACTGCCCGCTCGCCCCGCACTCGGCGTCGGCCTTGCATACGTGCAGAATGCACTTACCCCCGAGCACCCCCTTCCAGCCGGGCGGGCAGTCGGGCGCGTTCGCCTCGCAGCGCGAGCCGTGGTGGTCCGAGACCGGCGTCTTGCCGGGGCCGCAGAAGAGGGGAGGCGACGCGACGACGTCGGCGCGCGCCCCGCCGCTCCACGCGAGGGTCAGGCCGAGGGCGGCGAGCGCGGCACCTTGGAGAGCGAGGCGCATCGCGTCAGCGTAGCTCGAACGGGCCCGAGCGAGCGCGCCGCGCGCGGATCAGGGGGCTTTGCAGAGGCCGGGGTGCGCGGCATAGACGGCGTCAGGAGGCTCGACGAGGCCGCCGGCGCCGGCCTGGTAGGGCTTCGTCCCGACGAAATACGCCTGACCGCGCGGGCCGTATTGGCAGATCGTCCACCACCAGTCGCCTCCCCAGCCGAAGGGCCCGGGGGCGCCGCACTTCTTCGTCGCGCACCCGATCGCGTAGACGTTCGAGGACGCGAGCTGGGTGTAGTGGGAGGTGAGGCCCTTGCTCTTGTCGGTGGCCCAGTCGTAGTCCTTGCGCTCCTCCCACCAGCCGTCGCCGTCGCCGAGGCCGCTGCCGTCGGTGACGCCCGGGAGCTTGGCGCACGAGGTCGGGGTGCAATACGAGAGGTTCTCGCCGAGGACGTCGTAGCCGCCGATGTTCTTGCGCGCGGCCTCGGGGGAGTGCGGCCAGTCGGGATCGCAGCTCGCGATCCACTTGGCGGCGTTCGCGGCGATCGCCCGGTCCCAGTGAACCCGCAGCATCTTGTCGGCGGCGGGGGCGACGGACGCGCGCCACTCGTTGTGCTTGTCGAGCATCATCTTCTCCCACTGGGTGAGAGGGCCCGACCCGCAGACCGCGTTCGGATCGCCGCTCCCGCCGGAGGAGCCGCTCGCGCCGGAGGAGCCGCTCGCGCCGGAGGAGCCGCTCGCGCCGGAGGAGCCGCTCGCGCCGGAGGAGCCGCCCGCGCCGGAGGAGCCGCTCGCCCCCGCCCCCGAGCTGCTCCCGGGGCCGCCGCTCCCGGAGGACGGCTCGTCGCTCGAGCACGCGCCGAGCACCGTGAGCGCGACGAGCATCGCGCCGCCGACGAGACCACCTCCGCGAAGGCTCACACGAGCGGCCATGGCAGGCTCCTCCTCCCTCCCGCAACGCGAGGATGCAAACTCGATGCCCTCCAGTCCGTCGAGGAAATCGTATCGGGATGGCCGGCGCGGTGACCGGGGAAAACCCCACGATGGGGGCGATCCCCCTCGCGGCCGACGTCGCGGCCGCGAGGGGGATGGGCCGCTTCGCGAAGGCCCGTGACGTCTCTGCGACCTCGTGCCACAACGGTGGGGAGACCATGGCCGGCCGCTACCACCTCGCTCAGGCGAACGTCGCCTACGCGCTCGCACCCACCGACGATCCGCGCATGGCGAGCTACCTCGCGCGGCTCGACGAGATGAACGCGCTCGCCGACGCGAGCCCGGGCTTCGTGTGGCGCTACCTCACCGACTCCCGCGATCCGCTCCAGCGCGAGTTCGACGATCCGCGGGTGCTCTTCAACATGTCGGTGTGGGCCTCCATCGACGACCTCCACCGGTACACCTACCGCACCGCACACTCCGAGGTGTACGCCGGTCGGCGGCAGTGGTTCGTCGAGACGAAGGCCGTCGTCGGCGGGCACGCGCTCGCGATGTGGTGGATCCCCCAGGGCGAGCGGCCCACCGTGGCCGAGGCCAAGGCGCGGCTCTCCGCCATCTGCGACGGCGGGCCGAGCGAGCGCGCGTTCGACTTCAAGCACCGCTTCCCGCCGCCGGCCTGACGGCGGGGCGGATCAGGACGGCGGGGGCAGGAGCGCTCGGCGCCAGCGCGCCTCGCCGCTCTCCACCCCGCGCGCAGGGCGCGCGAGCTCGACGCAGATCGACGCGACGAGGACCGCGGCGTCGTCGCTCGCGCGGGCGCCGGCGTGCACCTCGCCGAACGGGCCCGCCGCGGTCGTGCCCGACTCGTCGCCGGTGACCAGCACCGCGCCCGGGCGCATCGCGCGCCGGACGGCGGCCACGTCGAGCCCGACGACGGCGACGCTCATCAGCGTGCACCGCACGACGTCGGCCTCGCGGATGACCATCGCGAGCGACCGCGGATCGTGGCCCCACCAGCGCCGCGCGCTGCCGGCGACGTCGAGGACCACCGTCGCGCCGCCGCGCCGCGCACGCCGCGCCGCGCGGCACAGGCTCGCCGCGCTGTCGACCCGCGGCGAGAGGCCCGCGAGGAGGAGCACCGTCGAAGACCACGCGTCCGGGATGGTGAGCTCGCGCGTGACCGCGGTGGGCTCACCGACCATGGTCTGGCCCGCCGCGTCGACCATCACGATGCCCGAGGGCGGGGGCGCGAGCGCCACGCCGTCGACGTCGACACCCGCGTCCGCCGCGGCGCGGATCAGGGCGCGCCCTTCGCGGTCGTCCGCGAGCCCGGTCGCGAGCCCGACCCGCGCGCCGCGCCGCGCGAGCGCGCACGCGATCTCCACGAGCCCCGCGCTCACCGCCGTGCCCGGCACGCCCTCCCTCCGACCGAGCGTCGCCCGCCACGCGCCGTCCCCCGCGCAGATCACGTCGAACGTCTTCGGACCGACCGGAGGCCTGAGGAGCGCCATCCCTCGAGGATAACACCGCGCGCGGGCGCGGGCAGGGCCTCGCGCGCGCGCGCGCCGCCGCCGCCCCTCCCGGGCCGTCCGCGCTATGCTCGTCGTGCCGTGCCGTACGAGGACGATCGCTACTACGTGGAGCTCGCGTGCGCCTTCGCGCGCGGGAGCTTGCCCGATCTCGGCGCGCTCGAGGGCGCCGCCCTGCTCGAGGCCGCGGCGTCGCGCGGGCTCAAGCTGCACAAGTTCAAGCGGAGCGCGGACCTGCCGCGCGTGCGGCGGGTGCTCGGGGCCCTCCAGCAGCTCGCCCCGACGACGCTCCTCGACGTGGGATCGGGCCGCGGCGTCTTCTTGTGGCCGCTCCTCGACGAGCTCCCGGGCGCGGCGGTGACCGCGATCGACGAGGACCCGATCCGGGCGAGGGACCTCGAGGCGGTCGCGCGCGGCGGCGTGGCGCGCCTCACCGCGCGGCGCATGGACGCGGCGCGCATGGATCTGCCCGACGCGAGCTTCGACGTCGTGACCGTGCTCGAGGTGCTCGAGCACGTCCCCGATCCGGCGGCGGTCGCGCGCGAGGTGGTGCGGGTCGCGCGCGGGCACGTGGTCGCGAGCGTGCCGTCGGAGCCCGACGACAACCCCGAGCACGTGCGCCTCTTCGACGCGCGCTCGCTCGCCGCGCTCTTCGAGGCGGCCGGCGCGCATCGGCCGCGGGTCGAGAAGGTCCGCGGGCACTTCGTGCTCGTCGCCGCCGCGGGGACCCCGTGAGCGCCGCCCGGCCCAAGCTCCACAAATACCCGCGCACGCGGCACGTCGAGGGCTCGCGCCTGCAGCCGGGCGACGAGGGCACCGGCGAGGTGCCCTTCGACGAGCTCCGCGGGCGCCACCTCGTCGTCGAGGAGAAGCTCGACGGCGCGAACTCGGCGGTGAGCTTCGGCGAGGACGGCGAGCTCCTCCTGCAGAGCCGCGGCCACTACCTCGAGGGCGGCGCGCGCGAGAAGCACTTCGACCGGCTCAAGGGCTGGGCCACGGCCCACGCCGACGCCCTGCGCGCGCGGCTCGGCGCGCGCTACGTGATGTACGGCGAGTGGCTCTACGCCAAGCACACGGTCTTCTACGACGCGCTCCCCCACTACTTCATGGAGTTCGACGTCCTCGACCGCGACTCCGGCGCGTTCCTCTCCACCCCCGCGCGGCGCGCGCTGCTCGCGGGCCTGCCCATCGCCCAGGTGCCGGTGCTGCTCGAGGGCGCGCCGCGCTCCCTCGCGGCGCTCGTGGGGCTCGTGGGCCGCTCGCTCTACAAATCCCCCGACTGGCGGGAGCGCCTCCGGGAGGCGGTCGTCGCTCAGGGCATCGACGTGGACCGCGCCCTCCGGGAGACGGATCCGTCCGACGAGGCCGAGGGCCTCTACGTCAAGGACGAGGCGGGCGGCGAGGTCGTTGCACGATACAAGTACGTGCGCGCGAGCTTCCTCACGAGCGTGGTGGACTCGGGGACCCACTGGCTCGCGCGGCCGATCGTCCCGAACCAGCTCGCCCCGGGGGTGGACCTGTGGGCGCCGTGATCGGCGAGCTCGCGCCGTCGGCGCCGGGCTGGGAGGTCCGCTGGGACGAGCTCGACGCGCGCTTCGCGTGGGTGCGGGCGATGCGCGGCTGCCGGCAGGACCCCGTCCACCACGCCGAGGGCGACGTGTGGATCCACACGCGGATGGTGCTCGAGGCGCTCGCCGCCTCGCCCGCGTATCGCGCCCTCGGCGGCGCCGCGCGCGCGCGGGTGTTCTGGGCCTCGCTCCTCCACGACGTCGGCAAGCCGGCGACCACCCGCGAGGAGGACGGGCGCGTCACGTCGCGGGGCCACTCGGCGCGCGGGGCGCTCCTCGCCCGCCGCGTCCTCTGGGAGCTCGGCGCGCCGCTGGTCGAGCGCGAGGCGATCTGCGCGATGGTGCGCGCCCACCAGATCCCGTTCTTCCTCGTCGAGCGCGAGGACTCCCGGCGGATCGCGCGGATCGCGAGCCAGTCGATGCGCCTCTCGGAGCTGTGCCTGGTCACCGAGGCCGACGGGCGGGGCCGCGCGTGCGCGGATCAGCGGCGCATCCTCGACGCCGTCGAGCTGTCCCGGCTCCTGTGCGAGGAGGAGGGCGTCCTCGACGCTCCCTATCCCTTCCCGTCTACGTCGGCGCGCCTCGCGTACGCCGCCGGCGAGCAGGCCGATCCGACCTACGCGCCCCACGACGCGTTCACCTGCGAGGTGACCATCCTCTCGGGCCTCCCCGGCGCGGGCAAGGACACCTGGGCGCGCCGAAACGCGCCCGACCTGCCGGTGGTCTCGCTCGACGGCCTGCGCGCCGAGATGGACGTCGACCCCGAGGACGCGCAGGGCGTCGTGGTCCAGGCCGGCCGCGAGGCGATGCGCGAGCACCTCCGGGCCCGCCGGAGCTTCGTGTACAATGCAACCAACCTCTCGCGCTCGATCCGCAGCCAGTGCGTCCGCCTGGCCCGCGACTACGGGGCGCGGGTGCGGGTGGTCTACGTCGAGTCGCCGCGGGAGCGCCTCTTCGCCCAGAACCGCGCGCGCGAGCGCCCGGTCCCCGACGCGGTGATCGAGCGCCTGCTCTCGCGCTGGGAGGTCCCCGACGTCACCGAGGCCCACGAGGTCGTCCTCGTGGCGAACGACGCGACGCCGACCTGAGGCGCGCTCGCCCGGCTTGTCCGGTATCGTTCGGCGCATGTACCGAGAACCTCCGCCGACGCCGCCGCTCGTGGTGACCACCGACCACCTGGCGCAGGCGTTCGACTCCCGGACCGGGCGCCTCCTGTGGAGCCGCGCCATCGTTCCCGACGGCGGCTACGCGCGCGTCGCCGCGTCCGGGACGATCTTCGTCGTCGCGGTGGGCTCCAAGGTGCTCGTCATCGAGGTGGCGACCGGCCGCACGCTGCTCGAGACCAAGCTGTGGTTCTCGGTCCACGCCGCGGTCGCCCACGACGGCCTCGTGGCCCTGACCGGGGAGGGCGGGCTCGCCTGCTTCGACGAGACCGGCTACGTGTGGGGCGTGCGGCCCGACGGCGAGGGCTTCCGGGTCGAGAACGCGCGCGGCGAGGAGACCGCGCGCCTCGACGCCTTCGCCGCCGCGAGCGGCGGCCGCAGCGATCTCGGGATGGCGCTCGGGACCTCGGTCTTCCAGCCCGACCGCGACACGTGAGCGACCCAGGCTCGGGGCTCGCCGCCCGTGCGGCGAGGCGGCGCGCGGCCCTTGCCCCGAACCTTCCCCCGAGACCCTTGCCCCGGAGCTCGCTCGCAGACGCGAACCCGAACGGTGGTCACGAGCCCCGCGCCCACCTCAGATCGCGAGGCCGAAGACCCGCCTCGCGTTCCCGGCGAGGAAGAGCCCGCGCGCCTCGTCGTCGAGGCCGAGGGCGGCGAGATCCTCGAGCGCCCGCTGGGGCAGGATCATCGGGTAGTTCGAGCCGAAGAGCACCTTGCGGCGGCCCGACCCCTGGAGGTAACGCACGAGCTCGGGCGGGTAGCGCTTGGCGGTGTAGGCGGACGTGTCGATATACACGTTGGGATACTTCCGGGCGAGGGCGATCATCTCCTCGGTCCACGGGTAGCCGATGTGCCCGGCGACGATCACGAGCTCGGGGAAGTCGAGCGCGACGTCGTCGAGGTAGGGGATGGGGCGGCCCGTCTCCGACGTGCGGAGCGGGCCGGTGTGCCCCACCTGGGTGCAGAAGGGCACGCCGAGCTCCACGCACTCGGCGTAGAGGGGGTAGTAGCGCCGGTCGTTCGGGGGCAGCTCCCACAGCCACGGGAGCATGCGCAGGCCCTTCATCCCGAGCTCGCGCACGGCGCGCCGGAGCTCGCGCACCGCGGCCATCGGGCGCCGCAGGTCGACCGACGCGAGCCCGGCGAAGCGCGTCGGGTGCGCGGCCACGAACGCCGCGACCTCGTCGTTCGAGAGGATCGGGCCGCCGGGGCCGTGCCACGCGGAGAGGAGCCCGAAGCGCACCTCGGCCGCGTCCATCGCGGCCACGGTCATCTCGATCGGGATCTCCTCGGACGGGATCTCCTGCCCGGTCCAGCGTCGGAGCGACTCGAACATCTCGTGCCCCGCGAAGCGGAGCGTCGGGTGCTGCATCCACGCGTCGATGATCATGCTCGTGCGCCTCGCCGCGAACATACTCCATCCAAGCAGCAGGCGCCGGAGCGCGATCGCGGCGTCAGCGCCGGGCGCGCCGCGCGATCGCGGCGACGGCGAGGCCCACGAGGGCGAGTGCGGCGCCGGGCGCGGCGCCGGGCGCGTGGACCGAGCAGCCGCCCTTCTTGTCGGCCTTGGCGTCGTCGGCGGCTCCGCCCTTCGCGCACTGCACGCACGGCACCGTCGAGGTCACGGCGGGGCCGCCGCCCGGGTCGGGGCGCGAGCGCGTGCAGGTCGACTTCTGGCACGTGCCGCCCGGGCACTCCGCTCCCAGCGCCTTGCCGATGCACACGGGATCGTCGGGCGGGATGTCGGCCGCGGCGGGAGCCGCGATCGAAGCGAGGAACGCGGCGACCAAGGGGACGAGCGCGCGGTGCATGACCCGGAGGATAGCGCGCGCGCCGTATCACCGGTCGATACGTATCCTGATACAGCCGCCGTCGCGGGCGGACGATGCGCGCGAAATCACCGAGAAATGCGCGGTTCGCGCGCTGGCACCGCCCGTGCAAAAGCGGTCTCTCATGATGACCCGCCTCGCCACCCACCTCACCGCTCTCGCCGCCGTCACCGCCACCGCCCTCCTCGCCATCGGCTGCGCCGCCGGCCCCGAGGACGACACGAACCCCGACGAGATGCCGACCGTCGTGGACGACACCATCTCGACCGAGTCGGGCTCGTGCTCCTGCCCCACCGGCATGATCAACGAGGACGGCCTCTGCTACACCCCGTGCGCCGGCGGCTACAAGGGCGTGGGGCCGGTGTGCTGGCAGACCTGCGCGAGCGACTTCACCGACACCGGGGCCTTCTGCCACCGCGACTCCAAGGTCATCAAGGCCAACACCTCCTCGTGCCCCTGGTACAACAAGTGCGGCCTCGGCTCGAGCTGCTCGAAGTGCCCGTCGGGATACTCGAACGACGGCTGCACCTGCCGCCGCGACGCCTACATCTACGCGAAGAAGACCTACGGCCGCGGCGCGGGCGTCGTCCCGGTCTGCACGACGAACTGAACGCGCGCTGGAGGCGCGCCCCCGCCGTGCGGTACCATGGATCATGGCCTCGCGGACGGTGGGGGAGGGCGAACGGCGCGCGAGGGCGCGTCGCGCGCTCGAGGGCCTCTCGGTCGGAGATGCCTTCGGCGAGAGGTTCTTCGGCCCACCCGAGACCGTCATTCCGCTCATCGAAGCGCGGGCGCTCGCGGCGCCGCCGTGGCGCTACACGGACGACACGGAGATGGCGATCTCGATCGTCGAGGAGCTCGAGGAGCGAGGCGGTGTCGATGCGGACGCGCTGGCGGTCCGGTTCGCGCGGCGGATGGACGCCTCGCGCGGCTATGGCGCAGGCGTCTTCGAGATCCTGAGCGGCGTGCGCGAGGGGCGCCCCTGGCGATTGCTCTCGCGCAACGCGTTCCGCGGCATGGGCTCGTTCGGCAACGGCGCTGCGATGCGCGTGGCTCCGATCGGAGGCTTCTTCGCGGACGACCTCCGGCGCGTCGCGCGCGAGGCCGAAGCATCCGCGGAGGTCACCCACGCGCACGCCGAGGGGGTGGCGGGCGCGATCGCGGTCGCGGTGGCGGCCGCCCTCTGCGCGCGGTCGAGCGAGCCGTCCGCGCCAGGCTTCTTGGAGTCGGTCCTCGAGCAGGTGCCGCGAGGCTACACGCGCGACGGGATCGAAGAGGCCCTCGCGCTCCCCGAGGGCTGCCATCCCCTCGGCGCGGCGAAGGCGCTCGGCAATGGGGCTGGGGTGACGGCTCCCGACACGGTCCCCTTCTGCTTGTGGATCGTGGCTCACCACCTCACGGCCTCCTGGGAGGAGGCTCTGTGGGCCACGGTTCGCGCGCTCGGCGATCGGGACACGACGTGCGCGATCGTCGGAGGAGTGCTCGCGCTGCGGTCCGGCGCCGACGGCGTCCCGGACGCGTGGCGAGCCTCACGCGAGCCACTGCCGCTCTGACGGCGGCATCGCCTCGACTCGTCCGCTGTGCTCGGCGCGGCTCTCGTCGGCACTCGACGGGCCCGTGATAGGCGACCCGTCGTCGCGCGAAAGCCGCGCGTGCTCGTGCGAGCGCTCGAGCGCGTTCGCCCGCGGAGGCTCGTCTGCGGTACTCTCGACGCCATGCGCGCCTCGCCCGTCGTGTTCGTGGTGGCTTCTGCGGCCCTCGTGCTGGCTTGCAAGGGGAGCTCGGAGCCGGTGACGCCGGCGCCGGCTTCGTCGGCGTCGTCGGCCACCGTGTCGCAGTCGGTCACGACCGGCTCGGCGACCCCCACGGCGACCGCCGACCGTAGCTCGTGCGCCCTTTGGGCGAAGGGCGTCCGCCGCGTCACCACCCGCGCTCAAGCCGGTCGCGGGGACTTCTTCCGCGAGCTCCGCTTCGACCTCGCCGCGGAGAGCGTCGAGGTCCACGACTCGGATCCGTTCGCGACAGGCAAGGAGGAGAAGGCGCCGCGCGTCCTCCAGAAGACGAAGAAGCTCGCCGCCGCCGAGAAGGACGCGCTCGTGAAGGGCACGTCCGCGGTGTGCCCGGGCGCCGACGCGATGAAGCGGCAGTGCGCGCCCGGTGGCTGCTCGAGGCTCGAGGTCACCGACGCGTCGGGCGCGACGACCAAGGTGGAGGACCCCGCGACCGTCCAGGCTATCGCTGACCTCATGGCGAAGCACTTCCCCGAGCTCCGATGAGCGGCCCGCGCGCTCGGCCGAGGCGCGCGCCCCGAGAGCTTCAATACGAGAACGGATAGGGTCGGCCCCACACCGACTCGAAGTGGTGCGCGCGGCAGAGCACGCTGTGGGCGATCGCGCCTCGCCCGCAGCGTTCGCGGCGGCACGGGACGTCGCTCCGCTCGGCGCCGAGCGCGTCGTAGAACGCGCGGTCCTCGTCGCGCTGCCACCGCTCCATCTCCGCGCGCTGTTCGGCCGTCTGGACGAAGCCGTTCCCCTCCCGCCAAGGGGCCGCGAGCACGGCCGCGCGGCCCCCACGCACCAAGGCGCACCACAGCTCGACGACCCGCTCCTGGCTCACGGCCGGCAGGTGCCGCACGCGCCCGTGATCGTCCAGCACGAGTCGACCATCCACGCTCCACTCGAGCGTGACCTCCTCGTCGTCTGCGGTCTGGAGCCACGCGGCGCCGTGCTCCTCGTCGCGCGGGTCGAGCGCCGCGAGGAACGACCGCATCCGCTCCGGGGACGGCTCGTCGACCGTCTCTCCGAGCCCGTTCGAGATCCAGAACCGCGCGCTCATCGGCCCAGAATAGCAAGCGAGCTCCCGGGCAACGATGGCGACCGCGGGGCGCCGCGCTACATCCTTCCGGCGTCACCCGACCGAGTGGCGCCTCGACCGCGTGAAGGGCGTCGGGCGCAGCGTCGTCGTTCGCTGGATCGGCGAGGACGCGCCGACCTCGGCCGTGTTCGCCCGCGCGGAGGCGGAGTGAGCGGCCCGCACCCGAACCCGCACCCGAACCACGCGTCAAAATGGATATGCGTGTACCATGCATGTATCGAAGCCGCGACGTCACCCTCGTCGAGCACACTCGCAAACTCAATCCCCAGGACCCCGACCCCGAACCCCAAACCCCACCCCGAACCCCAACCCCCCAACCCCCCCCCCCACCCCCCCCCCCCCCCCCCACCCCCGCCCCCCACCCCCCCCCCCCCCCCCCCCCCCCCCCCACCCCCCCCCCCCCCCCCCCAGGCAAAAGCCCCCCCCCCCAACAACAACCCCACCAACGCCACAACCGCCCCCCA
>JAEUKG010000462.1 GCA_016794325.1 Myxococcales bacterium
GAGGCGCGCGCGCGCGCCACCGCAGCCGCGATCGGGTCCGGTTCCGCCATCGCTCCAAGGTAGCGTACAATCCCGCTCGGTGGAGCACCTGGACGAAAACCAGCTCATCGAGCTCGTGGAGCAGCGGGTCACGGTCGAGGCGCGGGCGCGCATCCAGCGCCACCTCGACACGTGCGAGGGTTGCCGGGAGATGCTCGGCTTCGTCGCCTCCGCGTCGCCGAGCCTCGGACCGACGGAGGTGGACCTCAGCCGGCACCTCCGCGCGTCGGCGCTCGCCCCGGGCGAAGTGCTCGGCGGCCGCTTCACCCTCGAGCGCGAGGTCGGCGAGGGCGGGATGGGCGTCGTGTGGGCGGCGCGGGACGAAGCGGGCGCGCCGGTCGCGGTGAAGATCCTGAAGGAGGTCAGCGCCGCCGAGCGCCGGCGGTTCCAGCGCGAGGCGCGGCTCATGCAGTCGTTCGATCACCCCGGCATCCTCGACGTGCGCGAGGTGGTCGCGGTGGGCGACGAGGGGGACGTGTTCCTCGTCATGGATCTGCTGGCCGGCGAGAGCCTCGGCGGGCGGCTCGGTCGGGTCGGCCGGCTCACCGTCGAGGAGACGGTCGGCGTCGCGCGCCCGCTCGTCGACGCGCTCGCGGTCGCGCACGCGCGCGGCGTCGTGCACCGCGACGTGAAGCCCGAGAACGTCTTCCTGTGCACCGGCGGCCGGGTCGTGCTCCTCGACTTCGGGATGGCGAAGCTCACCGGCGCGCTCGACCTCGCGGTGTCGGGGTGGATGACCGAGAGCGGCCTCATCCTCGGCACGCCGCACTACATGGCGCCGGAGCAGATCTACGGGGAGCGGGACGTCGACGCGCGGGCCGACGTCTGGTCGCTCGGCGTCGTCCTCTACGAGTGCCTCACCGGCGAGCGGCCGGTCTCGGGGAAGTCCTTCGGGCAGCTCGTCCGCGCGCTCCAGCGCCGGGAGATCGCCGATCTGTCGTCGCGCCGCGCCGACGTGCCTTCGGCCTTCGCGGAGCTCGTGCGGTCGATGCTCTCGATCGATCGCGCGGAGCGGCCGACGCTCGGCACGGTCGCGCGCGCGCTCGCGCCCTGACGGCGCGCCGGAACGAGAGCTATCCAAGGATGCACAGCTCTCGCCCTCGACGCCTCTTCAGTCGGCGCCGGCGTCGGCGGGGGCGGGCCCGCAGAAGAGCCGCACGGTCTCGACGAACGACTGGCACGGCCCGGTGGACGAGAACGCGGCGCTGATGATGCGAGCGGAGCACTCCGCCCGCATCGACTTGAGATGGGCGGCGCAGCTGCCGTCGACGCCGGTGAGCACGTCGGCGCAGGCGTCCTCCTCCTTCCGCGTCTTGCAGCCCGCGCACCCGAGGATCAGGCAGGTGGAGAGGGCGTCGGTGGCCTTCCCGCAGACCTCGGTCGCTCCGAGGCGCACGACGCAACCGCCGACGTTGCCGATGTAACCGAGGTGGCCGCCGACGATCGCGCGCCACGTGTCGTCCGACACCCGACCGACGGCGCAGGCCGAGCAGCGCGCCCCGAGCGCGTTCGCGATGTCGCGCTCGTTGGAGATCGACTTCGCGGCGACGGCGGCGGCGAGCTTCTGGAGGTCGGCCTCGGTGCAGGCGCTGGCGTCCATGGGCACCGGCGACTGCCACGGGTAGCTCGAGGGGGTCGCGCCCGGGCACCCGGGCCCCGCCTCGGCGTCGCCGGTCGCCGGAGGCTCGGCGTCACCGGACGCGTCGGCGACCGACGCGTCGCCGGTCGCGGCGATGGGGGCAGGATCGCTCGAGCACGAGGCGACGACGAGGGTGACGCCCGCCGCGGCGGCGGCGAGCGCGGCCAGGTGGAGCCTACGGGCAGCTCGGTGCACGAGGTTCAGGCTAGTCCACCCGAGAGCGATCCGCGAACGACAATCGGGGTGGAGCGGGCAGGGGCGGGCGCGCGTCGAGCCGGACAAAGCGCGCGGAGGCCCGCGGCAAAGGGGGTAGACTGGGCGCGAATGCTCCGGAGGGCGGCAGCGTCGGGCCTCTTCGCGAGCGCGCTCGTGGGCGCGCTCGCGTCCGCGTCGGCGTGCGGTCGCGACGGCGCCCCGCCTTCGGTGTGCCCCCCCATCGGGGACCCGCCGGCCCCCTCCACGTCGGCGGCGGAGAGTACGCCGACCGCGGCCGACGAATACCTCGTCTCGGACATGCGGGGGACGGCGGCGCCGAGCATGATCGCGCTCTCGCGCGATCGGGTGGGTGCGATCGTCGACGGGCTGCGCGTCGTCGTCGGCGGCCGCGAGCAGCGGGTGGGCGCGGACGCCGTCGACCCTCCCATCGGCGGGGTCTACCGCGTGCCCGAGGGGGCGGGCGGCGGCTACGTGTTCACGAGCCCGAAACACGTGTATTATGCAAGTGAGTTCGACGGGCCGCTGCGGTTCGTCGCCGCGCCCGCGGGCGGGGTGAGCCGCGTCGTGTTCGCGGGGCGCGCCGCCCTGGTGCTCGGTCCGCGAGGAGCGCGGGCGGCCTACGACGTCGCCACCGGGAAGCCGGCCGCGCAGGCGCCGCTCGACGTCGTCGACGTCGCGCAGGCGCCCGACGGCCGGACCGCGGCCCTCACCGCGCACGGGACCGCGTTCGTCAGCGTCGACGGCGCGCGCTTCCGCGACGTCACTCGGGATCTCGGCGCGGCGCCCTCGCGGGTCACCGTCTCCGGCGGCGCGGTCGTGATCGTCGACCAGCAGAACGGCGCGCTCCGCCTCGAGCCCTCGGGCGCGGTGCAGCTCTTCGACGTCCCGCCGCCCGACGTGAAGATCGACCTCCGGGCGAAAGATCCCCGTTGGCGAGGCTCGGAGCCGCCGCTCCGGGTCGCGATGCGGTCCGGGCTCTCCCTCGACGAGTCGACCGCCCTCGTGTTCGACGGCGGCGACGTCGCTCGCGTGGATCTGCGGACGGGCTCGCTGCGGTCGGTCCGCCCGACGAAGCTCCCGCACGATCTCACGTGCGAGCCGCTCCGCGCCGACGGGAGCGTCCTCGTGGCCTGCGCGCGCAGCCAGGTGGGCGCGGTCGTCGCGACGCGCGCCGACCAAGAGCCCGAGATCGAGATGCGGTTCGTCGGCTCGGGCGCGCTCGTCGCGAGCGACGACGGCGGCCTGCTCTACACCGGGCCTTGCCAGCCGGGGCGCACCGGGATCCTCGCGTGCGTCCGGCAGCGCGACGGTCAATGGCGCGAGGTGGAGGTCGCGCCGACCGCGGTCGACGCCGGCGCTCCCGGCCCCGCGGGCGGTCCCGGCAAGACCGGCGGCGAGCTCGTGCGCTGGATCCCTCGCGCAGACGGGACCGCGCTCGCCCTCGT
>JAEUKG010000470.1 GCA_016794325.1 Myxococcales bacterium
GCGAGGGCGAGACCGCCGAGCCGACCGGGGCGTCGGAGCCCCCCGCGTCGTCCGACGACACCCCGGCGCTCGCGACGTCAGGCCCCCCGCGGACGGGAATCTCCACCCGGTGCGTACGCGCGAAGTGGAGGAGCGTCGCCGCGCCGCCGCCCACCCCGAGCAGCGCGACGGGGAGCGCGGCCCAGCGGGCCATGGATCGGCTCGTCGCGCGCCGCGCGAGGACGGGTTCGGACGCCGCGCGCCTCCGGCGCGCCCGCGGCGGGGGAGGCGCGGGAGGCGCGTACGTGTGGTCGGCGGTCGGCGCGCTCGTCGACACCATGCGCCCTTCGGGGGCGGAGACGAGCCCCGGCGCGCCCTCCGAGAACGGTCGCAGCGCCTCGCGCATCTGCGCCGCCGTCGAGTAGCGCCCGTCGCGGTCGTGGCTGAGGGCTCGAAGCACCACGGCGGCGAGATCGTCGGCTACACCGGCGAGCGGCGCGATCGGCGCGTCCTGCAGGATTCGAAGCACGATCTGCTCGGGGTTCGCGCCGTCGAACGCCCGGCGCCCGGTGAGCATCTCGTACAGCACGCTCCCGACCGCGAAGATGTCGGCCCGAGGCTCGGCGGGCTCTCCTCGGAGTTGCTGGGGGGACATGTACGGCGCGGACCCCATCACCTCGTGGCCGCCCGTGCTGACCGCCTCGCTGCCGGCGATCTGCTTCGCGATGCCGAAGTCGAGGACCTTCGCGAGCGTCCCGGCCTGTCCCTTCACCAGGAATACGTTCGCCGGCTTGAGGTCCCGATGAACGATGCCCTTCTCGTGAGCCGCCTGCAGCGCGGAGAGCACCTGCATGGCGAAGGAGCACGCAGTGGGGGCGTCGAGCCGCCCCTCCCTCCGCAGCCGCTCGAAGAGCGACTCACCTTCGAGGAGCTCCATCACGATGAAGGGCGGAGGGCCCTCGACGAAGTCGATCAGCTGGACGATGTTCGGATGATCGAGCTGCGCCGTCACGCGCGCCTCTCGCCGCAGGCGCCGCAGGCCCACCGGGTCGAGCGCGCGATGAATCGCCTTGAGGGCCACGCGCCGCTGGAGGAACGTGTCCTCGGCCTCGAAGACCTGCCCCATGCCGCCGGCGCCGACCAGCCGAATCAAGCGGTACCGACCCTGGATCGTCGCGCCCGGCGCGGGAGCTCGCTGCATCGGATCCACGGCGGTGCCCAAGGACAGATAGCAGACCCGCGCGCGCCGGTCTCGCGCGGCTCGCGCGTCGGTGAGCGGCGCGCGAGCCCTTCTTCTGCCTCGCGGCCCGCCGGGCGTCGAGGTTTGCCGGCCCTCAGTTGACGAACACGTTCCTCGTGTTGGACGTCAAGAAGCCGTTCGCCCTCTTGGTGTACGTCCTGAACGTGTATTTCCCCTTCGCCCAGCCGGTCGTCGGGAAGGTCGCTCGGAAGCGGCCGCCCGCGTCGCTGATGCCGATCGGACCTTGGCCGCGCACCGCGCCGGTGGGGCTGGCGAGGGTGTCGTAATAGACGGGGCTGTTCGCGTCGAGGCCGCTCGTGTCGACGGACAAGGTGCCGTTGAGGTCGAGGTTCGTGTAGAGCGACGCCGGCTCGGGATAGTTGCTCACGCGCAGGTTCTGGATCCACCACGCGCCAGGGTCGACCTTCTCCCACATGCTCGTCCGCGGCATGCTGGGCCCTGGAAAATAGGCCACCGTGACCGCGACGAGCTTGCCGTCTTTGAATAGGGGGCCGCCGGAGTCGCCCTCGCAGACGCTCATACCGGTGGGGCGAAGGGTCTCCTCCCACGTGTTCGGCTTCGGCGTCGCGCCGTCGCTGAACGTGATCTTCAGGGGGGCGGTGTGCGACGCCGCGATGACGTTCTGCCAGAGCCACGGGTTCAGACCGTTGGTCTTGTCGACGAACGGGTGCGACCCGACGCCGACGTCGCCGGTGGCCGGAAAGACGTATTGCCGCCGCACGCCACCACCGCTCTTGAGCGTGCTCGCGCACCCGTAGCCGAACGCCACGTATCCAGCGCTGCTCTGCTTGACGCTGGCGGGGTTGTACTGGCCCAGGGTCGCGATGCTGTTGTACTTGAACCAGTCGCGCGACGGCCGGCCCTCGAACTCGATGACCATCAGGTCGTTGTACTGCTTGGCGTTGCGGTCATCCTTGGTGACGCTCGAGCCGTTGTCGTAGTGGTAGCGAAGCACCCTCCCCTCTTCGAACACGGGCGCCTGGATGCCCGAGTAGAGCTCCACCGACCGCGTCCAGGTGAGGGTCCCGCCCACGGGGACGGTGCTCCCGCAGTGCTTCGCGGTCAGGAGGTGGTGGTCCGAGAGGAAGGTCCCCGTGCAGGGCCCCCAATAGACGACGTAGGGGTGTGTCTCCGAGTCGACGGCCTGCCCTCCGATGATCGCCGAGGACTGCGACTCGGTCTCGGGCTCGCTCGGCTCCCCCGCGTCCGAAGGCGCGGCGCACGCTGCGCCTTGGCTCGCGAGCACCGCCAACGCTGCGAGCGCGACAACCTTCCGCAGAGCACCGCCGAGCGTCGTGGCTCCGGACTGCACCTCAGGCGACACGCATTTCGTGGTTCGAATCATCTTTCCTCGCTGGTGAACGTTGGTGCCGTCCAGAGAGCAAGGCGCGGGCCACCGCGAGAACGCAGAGTTGGGTCGCCGAGCGGTCCCCGTTGCCCGAATCGTGCACAACCGAGGGTGGGCAGAGTCGCGGCGGTCGTGCACGGGTCGGACTACGGCGACTGGCGCTTCGTCCCCCAACGATCGGTCAGTCGGCTCCAGCGTCGCTGATGGCGGGGGACGCGGGGCAGGGTGACGCGGACAGCGCGACGGACCACTCCGCGGTTTGGGACAGCTTGGACCGATCCGGTGGGAGCCGGCTCAGCGCCTGCACAGCTTGCTCGTGGGCCGGCAGCGCTTGCTCCCGAGCTCGGCCCTTCATCGAGTCGATTGGGCTGGTGACGCAGACGTGCCCGACGCGAGCTACGAGGGCGTCGCCGACCGCAGCGTGGAGCGCTGGCAGCCACTCCTGCCAGCGGTCCGGTGCGACGGCGACTCGCGACTCCGTGAGTGCGTGGTCGCGCAGCGCGACGTCCGTGCGGGCCCGTGCGCCGAGCGAGGACGCGAGCATCGCCTCGCCGGCGGCGCCGAGCGGCGGCCCGAAGTGCACGACCTCGACCGTCGACCTTCCTCCTCGTTCGACGACGAGCCGCCACGCCGCCAGCTTCCCGGCCGCGGGCTCCGGCCAACGCCCGGCGAGCTCCTCCCGGATCTCGCGCT
This sequence comes from Myxococcales bacterium, assembly GCA_016794325.1. GTDB lineage: Bacteria > Myxococcota_A > Polyangia > Polyangiales > Polyangiaceae > SXNL01. The sequence continues at coordinate 3,282 of JAEUKG010000470.1, forward strand.
CGACGAGCGTGACGTCGGGCTGCGGGGGCGCGACGATGGGCGCGGTGGTCGTGAGCATCTGGGTGGCGACCCGGAGCGCGTCCGCGTCGGGGACCGCGATCACCTCGACCGAGGGAGCGACGCCGGACATGCCGGCGATCTCCTCGACCAGGTCCCGCCGAAGCTTCGCCGCGTCCTCCGACGTGCTGACCACCAACATCCGGATCGTGATTGCGTGCTGCTCGACGACGATGGCGGACCGCACTGCCCGAACGGTCGGCCTCGGGCGCTCGACGATGCGCTGGACGCCCGCCCTCGTCTTCACGCTCCATGCCACCTCGTCAAGCGCGGACCGAAGCGGGACGAAGACGGCGGCGACGAGGGCAAGAGGCATGAGCAGACGCAGTGCCGGACCGTACTTTGAGCCGAACACCCGGCGTAGTCGCGCCGCGAGCCGATCGATCCCGGTCTGCCCGGCCTCTCTCTCGAGGGCGGCGACGTCCACCGTGTCGAACGCGAGGATCACGAAGACCGCGACCGAGAAGAGCACGATCGCGCAGAAGTTAGCGGTGAAGAGGAGCGCGGCGCCGCGCCAGACGCGCGCGTTGTGGCTGCCGACGCCCCAGCCGACGACACACAGAGGGGGAACGAGCGCGATGCTGATCGCCGTGCCGGCGGCGGCGGCGACCGTGTCGGACCCGCGGCGCACGGTTGTGTAGGCGGCCGCCAGCGCACAGAAACACGCAACGTAGAGGTCGAGCAGGGTGGGGGCCGTTCGCGCTGCGATCTCGGGCGTCACCTCGTGATAGGGGAGCGCGACCGTCAGCAGCGCGGAGAGGACGACGACGACGACGACGCTCAGCAGGGTGCGGAGCAGCGAGTGGGCTACGAGGATCGGCGAGCCCACGACGAGCCCCATGCCGATCTCGATCAGCGGGCCCATGAGCGGCGACACCAGCATCGCTCCGATCACGACACCGGTGCTGCCGAGGACGAGCCCATAGGTCGCGATGGCCATCGCGAGCACGAGCTGCAGCCAATAGCCGAAGCGATCGCGACCATGACGCGCGAGCATCGTGCGGGCGCTCTCCTGCCGCGTCTCGGCGGTCACGCCGACGATCGCCGAGAGGCGTTCGCGGACGACGGACAGCGGCCCGGTGCGTGGCGTCTGGCGCGGGCCGGGACCTCCGGAAGGCGGGCCGGCTCTGCTCGAGTCGACGCACGGGTCGAGCTGCGTGGCCGGGTGTCGGTCCTGCTGGTCGTCCGATCGGTTGGTCATCATAGCTCGGTGGATGCCTCGGCCTCGTCGGCGGTTCGGGCGACGCGCGACTGGTCGGTGTCCATCGGGAGGCCCCGACCGAGGGCGAGCGCCAGCGCCGCTGCGACACCGCTGGCGACGAGGACACCGAGCTTGGCGACGGCGAGCAGCGCTGCGTTGGAGAACGCGAGCTGAGCCACGAAGATCGACATGGTGAAGCCGACCCCCGCGACCACGCCGAGCACCGCGAGGTGCCGGCGTCCGATCCCGGCCGGGAGACTCGCGAGCCGAAGGCGCATGGCCAAGGCGCTGGCGGAGAGGACACCGACCGGCTTTCCGACGACGAGACCAATCATGACGCCGCCCCCGACGGCGAGCGCGTCGCCTCGGAGGGAAACACCGGTGATGGGGACGCCCGCGTTGGCGAGGGCGAAGATCGGCATGATCCCGAAGGCCACCCAAGGGTGCAACGTCTCGATGAGGCTCTCCGCTGGAGACATGGCCGCGCGCCGAGCCACGTCGACGCGGTGGAGCGTCACCGCGAGATCATGGGGCGAGAGCGGCTCGCTCGCGGCGCGCGCGAGCCGCTCCACGTCGTCCCGGACGAACGCGAAGCCGGCGGGACCGAGCCACGCGCGAACGGGAGTCAGCAGGCCCACGAGGACGCCGGCTACGGTCGGGTGGATGCCGGTGGCGTACACGCCCGCCCACACTACGATCCCAGGGCCGACGTAGGCGACCTTCGCGCGGACGCCGAGCCTCTGCATCACGAAGATGGCCCCGACGCCGGCGCAGGTCACCAGCACGCCCGAGAGGGCCAGCTTGGACGAATAGAAGACGGCGATCACGACGATGGCGCCGATGTCGTCGATGACGGCGAGCGCGAGGAGGAGCACCCGGAGGGCCGGAGGAACGCGCTTGCCGAGCAGGGTCAGGATGCCGACCGCGAACGCGATGTCCGTCGCCATCGGGACACCCCAGCCGGACCGCGTGGCGGCTCGCCCACCGATCGCGAGGTAGATGACGGCTGGGGCGACCATTCCCCCGAGGGCGGCGGCGGCGGGCAACGCTGCGCGACGCCACTCCGAGAGCTCGCCGTGGTTCACCTCGCGACGGATCTCCATGCCGACGACGAAGAAGAAGAGGACCATGAGCACGTCGTTGACCACCCACTCGAGCGAGCGTTCGAAGCGCAGAGGACCGACGATGACACCGAGGGGCGTGTGCCAGAGCGCCGTGTAGGTGCTGCCCCACGGCGAGTTCGACCACACGAGCGCGATGGCGGTCGCCAGCAACAACACGATCCCGCTCGCGGCCTCGATCCGGAGGAAGCGCTCCAGGGGACGAACGACGAGGCGCGCGAGCCGCTGAAGCGGCTCCCATGCCTCGGGAGGCGGAGTGCTGGGCGAGGTGGCTTCCATGTCGCCGTTCGCGGCCCCCGTCACTCTACCTCCGACCATCGCGGCGAAGCCGCGAAAGCGGCGTGGATCATCCCCACGTGCGAGTACGCTTGGGGGAAGTTGCCCCACATGCGCCCGGTATCCGGGTCGAGGTCCTCGGCCAGCAGGCCGAGCGGGGAGTCCAGCGTGCGGATGCGGTCCATCAGCGCGCGCGCCTCTTCGAGCCGCCCCACCCTCGAGAGCGCTTCGACGAGCCAGAACGTACACAGAATGAACGCCACCGACGGAACGCCGAGACCGTCGTCCGTACGATAGCGGCGGAGCCAGCCGCCGTGCTGGAGGCTGGCGATCACGGCGTCGATCGTCGCGTCCAGGCGGCGGTCGCTCGGCTCGAGGAGTCGGAGCGTCACGGCTTGAAGGAGAGCCGCGTCGACCTCGGTTCCGCCGTGATCGGCCACCAAGAAGGTCCCGGTCGGGTCGAGGGCGTTGCCGAGGATCTCGGCGCGAATCCGCCGAGCCTCGCGCTGGAGCTCCTCGGCGTCTCCAGGGCAGTGGCGAGCGGCGATGCGGCTCATGCGGTCCGCGGCAGCCCAACACATGAGGGTGCTGAAGGTCTGGGGACGCCACTCCGACCGGATCTCCCAGATCCCTGCGTCAGGCTGACCGGCGACACGAATCGCCTTGCGCGTCAGACGGGTCACGAGATCGAGCACCGGGGCGGTCGCGTGGTCGCGGAAGCGCGCATCGAGGAACAGGGGAGCGAGCGCGAGCACCATCTCGCCGAAGACGTCGTTCTGCCGATGGGTCGCCGCGAGGTTGCCTATCCGAACGGGCTTCTCCCCCTCGAAGCCCGCCCAGTCGACGAGGACCTTCTCATCGAGGTCGCTCCGGCCGTCGATGCGGTAGAGGGGCGCGAGCTCGAGGTCGGGCGTGGAGGAGGCGACGTTCAAGAGAAACTGCAAGAACTGCTCGCGCTCCTCGAAATGCCCGAGCAGCCGGAACGCGCCGAGCGCGTAGAACGCGTCGCGCAGCCAACAGTAGCGGTAGTCCCAAGTGCGGCCGCTCCCCGGGGACTCTGGGATCGACGTCGTCAGCGCAGCGACGATCGCCCCAGTGTCCTCGAAGCAGTGGAGCTTGAGCACGAGCGCGGAGCGGATGACCTCCTCCTGGTAGATCGGAGGAATGTCGCAGTGTTTCACCCACGTCTGCCAGTACCTGATGGTCTCCCGCAAGAACCGATCGCAGAGGGGCTCGAGCGGCTCCTCCACCGGGCTCCCCCACGCCAGGACGAAGCGCTTCGTCTCGGTGAGCGCGAACGACTCGCCGTCGAGGTAGGACTGCGGGGCGTCCGTCGTCAGCCGGAGCTCGGCGTCGTAGCCGCAAAAGCTGACGTGGTTCGAGCCGTGCTCCCGCCGCGGCTCCTTGCGCGACCAGCCGAGGGTCGGACGACATCGTACCCGGATGCGCGGGGTGCCCAAGAGCGGCTCGACGATGCGAACCAGCTTCGTCGGTCGGAAGCTGCGCGCGTACTGGACCAGACGTGGTGCGAAGTCGAGCACGCGGAACGCCGACCCGTCGGACTCGAAGCGCGTCTCGAGCACGTTCGTGTTGGGGAGGTAGCGCTGCACTCCGTGCGAGCCATCCGCCGGCGATATGTCGAAGCTCCCGCCGGCGCCCTCGTCGAGGAGCGACGCGAAGACGGGAGGGGCATCGAACCTCGGCATGCACGACCAGACGATGCTCCCGCCGCGGCTCACGAGCGCCGAAATCTGGCAGTTGCCGATGAGCCCGAGTTGATTGAGCCGCATGAACAAGACGTAGCACGATAAATTTGGATATCCAATTTTTGTGCGCTATTGAACGTTGATGCGACGCACGATCCGCTTCCTACTCGTCCTGTTCGCGGGCCTGGCGTTGCTCGCAGCCGCAGGCTACTTCGCCCTCGCCGGCATCACGCGCGGCTGGTTCGAGGCCGACATGGAGCTTCGCTCCCGCCTCGCCGTCACGTCCGCCGGCCGAAGCCTCGACCGACGGTGGAGCGGCGACCGCCACGAGCTCGCCGAGACGCTGACCGACATCGCGCGGGACGAGCGCATCATGGCGGCAGCAGCCTGTTCACCGGAGGGCGACCTCCTGGCCTCCACCGAGGCCTATCCGGCGATCTTCT
>JAEUKG010000472.1 GCA_016794325.1 Myxococcales bacterium
TGCCCGCCTCGACCGGCGCCGCGCCCTGCTTGGTGCGGCTGAGGAGGCGCGCCTTGTCGTTCTGGTGCTCCTTGTCGTTCGCGCAGCCCTGCGTCGCCGCGCCGAAGGCGCCGAGCGACGAGGAGACGATGCCGACGTGCATGTCGACGACCGGCTTGAACTCCGGCTCGGTGCCCGCGGGGCACTGCGCCTCGCGCGGCTTGCTCGGGTCGGCGGTGGCGCCGGTGGCCTTGCCCGACGAGTCGATGCAGTTGGGACGCAGCAGGCCCTTCACGAGGTCGGGGACCGCGGTCTTGAGGATCGCCTGCTTGTCACCCATCGACGCCGAGTTGTCGATGGCGAGCAGGATGTCGACCTTGTCGACCGCCTGCTGCTTCACCGTCGCGGTGAAGTTGACCTTCGTGGTCGGGTCCTGCTTCGACACCGGGCGCGTGAGGCAGGCCTGCGACAGGACGGCGATCCCTGCCATCGTGGACCCTGCCAGAATCAAATGACGGAGCTTGGTCATCATCGTCGTCACCACTTCTCCAGGTCTCGAACAGTTTGCGCCATCCCGAGGGGGTGGGCCGTGGGTTTTGGATCACCTCCCCGGGACGTTCGATCGTCGGCGACGCCGACCGGGGGGATGGCACCTGCAAGCGCATGGGCTGCAAGCGAATTTCGCGCGTGGACGCTATCGGAAGCCGAGCTTGGCTGTCAATCCGGACCCGTGGGCACGCCACGGAACCTGACCTCGTGGATCGTAGCACAGCGCGGTCCATCCGGCATCCCGGGCAAAATGTCCGTATTTGCAGGTATTTACGCAGATCCCCACGGCCCCAAATGCGCAACGCAGTTGGCGTAACCGCCAACTGCGTTGTCGCGTCGCGAGGAGTGAGAGGACGTTCAGGGCTGCCGAGAGCCCGTTCCCGCGCCGGACTGCTCGATGCACTGGAGGCTGACGCTCGCGCCAGCGGGTGGGCTGCCCGGAGCCGAGAACACGATGGCCTGCGCGCAGCGCGACGTCGTCTCCTGGCTCGTCACGTAGCACCAGCCCGCCGCGGCGTCCTTCGCGCAGGTCGCCCCCGCCGGCTTCACGATCTGGACGACCTGGCAGACTGGGTAGCTCGCGAGGTTCGGCGCGCCGCGCCCCGGATCCCCGAGCTCGCGCTGCTTGTCCTCGCGGAAGCGTGAGAGCACCGCGGGGTCGGGCTGCTCGAGGCCGAGGTCGGGGCGGTCGCACGCGGACTGCGGACCGGGCGTCGGCAAGACCTCGAGCACGAGGCACGAGACGCGTCCGTCGGGCTCCCTCGTCAGGGGCCGTGGGAGGCATGGGGCGAGCGAGCTCTTGAGCCGCTCGATGATCGACGCGACCGCCGGGCGGTAGCCGAAGAACGGGCTCGGCGAGCCGTCGACGTTCTTGTCGGGGAAGAGCTTGCCCTTGCCGTCGACGAGCGGGCAGAGCGACGCGACGATGCCCTGCTCACCGAGGCCCTTCGCGACCGTGTATTGCCGGATGGTCGGGTACGCCTTCGCGCGGATCTGCTCCTTGCCGCCGAGGTTCGTGGAGCAGAGCGGCGGCGCCTTCCCGGGGTCGCCGTCGCAGTCGCACGAGCGCGCGTTCTCGGCGAGCGAGCAGTCGCGCGGGGCGCCGAGGGGCGCGGCCAGGGGGAACGTGCACGCGTACTGGAGGTCGGCCTTGCCGGTGTTCCACTCGCGCCCGTGCACGACGTCGGCGCCGTTGTCGCCGAGGGGGCCGGGCCCGGGGAGCGACGCCCTCGGCTGCGTCGATTGATCCATGTGCGGGTCGACGCCGGAGTAGTCGTACGCGAGCGGATCGTTGCCGACGAGGGCGCGGAAGTCGATCTTGGTCTTCGCCTTCGGCGCGTCGCCGTAGGCTCCGTCGAAGAGGAGGTTCGCGGGCGCGCCGCCGAGCACGGCGAAGTAGACGAGGTCGGGCGTGCGCGGCCCCGCCGGCAAGCTGCAGAGGCCCGCCGCGAGGCGCTGCTCGTCGGTGAGCGTCTTGCCCTCGGCCGACCTCGCGGGGGTCCGCTGGATCGCCTCCGCCGCGCTGCCCGGCAGGTCCTTCGCGAACAGCGGGTTGGTGCAGCTCTTCGTGCCCACGTAGGCGCCGTTGCCGCTCGTGGCGTGCTCCGCGTTGCGATCGGGGACGCGGCGTGACTTCAGGCCGTCGATGTAGCGGCTGAGCGGGTATTGCGGGTCGACGCCGAAGCGCCGCTTCATCCGGTGGAAGCGGACGCCCATGTCGTCGTCGTCGGCGGCGTAGAACCCGCCGTTCTCCTGGCACGCAGGGTCGCTCGGCTTGAACACGCACGAGGTGCAGTCGGGGCTGTTCGGGTTCGTCGCGCACGCCTGGGTGCCCCGCGCCGCGGTGGTGGCCGGCGCCTCCTTGGTGCTCCCCTTGCGCGGCTGGCTCGACTTCGGGAAGACCGGATCCATGAAGACCCAGCCCGTCCCCGACAGCGACAGCGGGTCGGCCGACGAGTCGTCCTCGTCGGTCACCATGATGACGGCGACGAGCGAGTCGGGGCGCAAGAAGGCCTTGCGCTGCGCGAGGATCGCCTCGTCGAGCCCGGCGTAGACCGCGACCGTGGACTCGCCCTTCGGCGTGAGAGCGACCGCGTCCCAGGGGTCGGGCTGGACGAGGAAGTGGTACATCGACTCGAGCTGGGCCTCGAGGCCGCAGCCCTTCTGGTCGACGCCGACGACGAGCTCACCGATGGCGTCGATGAACTGCGCCTCGTCCGCGATCCCCTTCGCCGGCGCCGGCTTGCCGTCGTTCGCGGGGACGTTCGGGAACCAGGCGAGGTAGTTGCCCGCCTCGACCTTCGACGAGCGTCCTTGCTTCGTGCGGTCGAGGAGGCGCGCCTTGTCGTTCTGGTGCTCGGCGCCGCTGGCGCACCCGTCGAGCCGCCCCCCCATCCCGCCGAGCGACGACGACACGATGCCGACGTGCATGTCGACCACGGGCTTGAACTCGGGCTCGCTCCCGCCCGGGCACTGCGCGCCGGCGGGCTTGCCCGGATCGGCGACGGCGCCCGTCGGCTTGCCGTCGGCGTCGACGCACGCTGGGCGGATCAGGCCCCGCACGAGATCGGGCACGGCGGTCTTGAGGATCGACTGCTTGTCGCCCATCGAGGCCGAGTTGTCGATCGCGAAGAGGATGTCGATCTTGTCGACGGTCTGCTGCTTCGCCGTGGTGGTGAAGTTCACCTTGGTGGTGGGGTCTTGTTGCGTCACTGGCCGGGTGAGGCAGGCAGCGGACGCGAGAGCGAGCGACAAAAGGGCGACGGCGGCGGCGCGGGGGCCGCGCGCGCGATGGTCCTCGGGCATGGAAGATCCCTCCGTGTCGGGCCGACGGCGGCGGCCCACGGCTACGAGTGGCGGGTCAGGCCCGAGCGGCGGTCAGCCGGCCTCGGGCTCCGGCTCGGGGGAGCCCGAGCCGGATCGCGGGAAGACCCGGCGCAGCGCGCGGACGTGCTGCGGGCGAACCCCGGGGACGGCGAGGAGATCCTCGTCCGTCGCCTCTCGAATGGCCGCGAGCGACCCGATCTGTCGCAGGAGCGCCTTCTTGGCGGTGGGGCCCAGGCCCTTCACGTCGTCGAGCTGGGAGCGCATGCGGCGCTCCTTGCCCTTCTTCTCGCGGCCCTTGTTGGCGAAGCGGTGGGCCTCGTCGCGCGCGCGCGCGAGGATGACGAGCGGGCCGCGCACCGGGACCGGGTTCTTCTGTCCCGGTAGGTATACTCGGTCGACCAGGGTCTCGCCGAGCACGTTCTCCTTCTCCTTGGCGAGGCCCACGATCGGGAGATCGTGCAGGCCGAGGTCGCGCGCGGCCGCGAGGGCGACGCCGAGCTGCCCGCGGCCGCCGTCGACCACGAAGAGGTCGGGCAGATCCCACTCCGGGCCCTCCTCGCCGGCCCCCTCCCCCGCCCTCGCGGCGACGCCGCGGCGGAAGCGCCGGGAGAGGACCTCGTACATCGCGGCGTAGTCGTCGCCGGCGTGGGCGCGCGACGGCGGGTCGTCGCCGCTCACGACCTCCGACGCCGCGGGTGCCGGGCCGCCGACGCCGCGCACGTGGTACGTGCGGTAGCGCTTCTTGTCGGGCTCGCCGTCGGTGAACGCGACGACGGATCCCACCGTGTCGCCCCCGCCGAGGTGGGAGATGTCGGTGCACTCGATCCGGCGCGGCAGGGTGGGCAGGCGGAGCCGCTCCTGGATGCGCCCGAGCCGGACGTCGACGTCGTCCTTCGCGCGCCGCTTCTCGTCGAACGAGTGCTTCGCGTTCTCCACCGCCATCTCGAGGAGCTTGTGCCGGCGCCCGCGCTCGGGGCGGACGATGGTGACGGCGTGGCCCGCGCGCTCGGCGAGCCACTCGCGGATCCCGCTCTCGGCCTCGGGCAGCTCGGGGACGACGATCTCGTCGGGCACGGGGACGACCTCGCCCTCGGCGCCGTGGTCGCCGTAGCGCTGGGCGAGGAACGCGGAGACCACCTCCTCGTCGGGGATCTCGACGCCGCGGAGCGAGAACGTCGTGACGTCGGCGAGCTTGCCGGCGCGCACGAAGAGCACCGCCACCTCGACGAGATCGCCGTCGCGGTAGAGGCCGATCACGTCGCGGTCGACGTCGTCCACCGCGACCACGCGCTGCTCCTCGCGGACCTTCTCGAGCGCGGCGAGCTGATCGCGGTACACCGCGGCGAGCTCGAAGGCCGTCGCCCGCGCCGCGTCCTTCATCTTCGCGTCGAGCTCGCGCGAGAGCTCGCGGTGGCGCCCCTCGAGGAACTTGGCGACGGCGTCGACCTGCTCCGCGTACCAGCCGCGATCGACGTCGTAGACGCAGGGCGCGGGGCAGCGCTTGATCTGGTACTGCAGGCACGGCCGCTTGCGCCTCGCGAGCTCGGCGTCGCTGCAGGTGCGGAGCTGGAAGTGCTTGTTGATGAGGTGGAGCGTGCGCCGAGCCGCGGTCGCCGAGTGGTACGGCCCGAAGTAGCGCGCGCCGTCGGTGGTGGGCCGGCGGACGAGGTAGAGGCGCGGCCACGCGTCACCGCCGCTCGTCCCGAGCGCGGGGAGCCGGAGCGACAGGTACTCCTTGTCGTCGCGCAGCTTGACGTTGTAGCGGGGGTGGTGCTCCTTGATGAGCGAGTTCTCGAGGATCGCCGCCTCTTTTTCGGTCTGGACGACGACGGTGTCGAGGTCGCCGATCGTCTCGAGCAAGAGCGGGATGAACGAGCGGGTGTCGGAGACGCCGGGCTGGAAGTAGCTCCGCACGCGCGAGCGCAGGCTCTTGGCCTTGCCGACGTAGAGGACCGCGCCCTTCTTGTCCTTGAAGATGTAGACCCCCGGCTGGACCGGGAGGCAGCTCAGCTTCTCTTCGACGACCGCGGGGAGCATCCGCGGCGACTATAGATCACGGGGCGCGCCGTTCAGTCCTCGATGTCGACCACCGTGCCGTCGGGCACGCGCTTCGCGATCGCCTTGATCTCGTCGTCGTCGACGGCGATGCAGCCGAGCGTCCAGTCCCACTCCTTGTGCGTCTCTTTGTAGACCGGCTGCGGGGGCGAGCCGTGAATGCCGATGTCGCCTCCGATGGTGGCGCTCGCGGGCAGCGCGCCCTTCGCCTTCAGCGCGTAGAAGCGCTTGCGATCTTCGGCGTTGGGGTAGTCGAGCCGCATGAACACGGTGTAGATCGACGGGCCTCGGTTCACGACGTGGTAGCGGCCGACGGGGGTGACCTTGTCGCCCTCGCGGTGCTTGTGGCCCGCGCCCCCGGGGCCGATGGCGACCTTGTAGGAGCCGACCTCCTTGTCGCCGGCGTAGAGCTTCATGGTGTGGGCGTCCTTCTGGATGAGGACGCGGGTGACCCGCGGCTCGGGGGGAGCGGCGGCGAGGAGGGTGGCCCCGGCGAGGAGCCCGAAAGCCATGACCGCGAAGCGACGAGGGAGGCTCATGACCCCTCGTCGCGCGACGGGCCGCCAGTGTGACGTCAGGGGGTGATGGTCTGCGTCTTGAAGCGCAGCGTCCGGTCGCTCGTCCCGATCTGGCGCACGAAGAGGCCGACGAACGAGCCGAAGAGGGCGTCGCCGGGGCCGATGCCGGTGGAGCCGGCCGGGCGCGAGACCCAGCGGCGCATCTGCTCGAGCATCTGCGGGGAGATCGGGTTCACGTCCACGATCACGCCGAGGAAATGCGGCCGCCCGGGGGTGAGGACCACGCGGTCGCCGAGGGGGAGCTCCTTCACGTCCGTACACTGTCGCAGGACGCCGTCGATGGTGAGCACCGCGAGGTTCCGCTCCTCGCCGGGGCCCGAGACCCGGATCCGGTACACCTCGTCCCAGAGGTCGTACACCACGCGACACGTGCGAACCGCGAGCGCGACGGGGGTGTCTTGACCCTCGCGCAGCACGTAGGCGCGCAGGGCGATCACCGTCGCGAGCCCGCTCGAGAGCTTCTTGGACACGTCGGCGTCGACGACGTCGCGGTAGGCGAACGTCGCGCGGAGGATCTTGTTCTCCTTGTCCCACGTGAAGGTGGCTTGCCGCGTGGGGAGCGTCTGCGGCTGCGGCTGCGGATCGTCGGCGCGAGCCGGCTTGGCCGCGAAGGCGACGGTGAGCGCGACGGCGAGCGCGACGACGGCGGTAAAGGCGCGCCTCACGGCCCCGCCTCCCGCCGCACCGGCAGGAAGCCGATGAGGGTCGAGGTGCCGATGGTGAAGCCGCCGGCCGCGGTGTCGATCTTGAGGCCGAGGTTGAAGTTGAGGTCGGCCGGGACCTTGGACGCCCCGCTGTAGCCGCGCGCGGGCTGCAAGATGTCGCGCCGGTCGGCGAGGACGAACGCGCCGCCCGACGCGAAGAGGTCGACGCCGTAGGTGGTGCGCTTGCCGCGGTAGATCGGGATCCGGTACTCGACCATGACGCGCGCCGCGTAGTCGCCCCAGCGCACCTCGGAGATCGCCGTGCCGAGGAAGTTCGGCGACGGACGGCGGTCGAAGTTCAGCTCGAGGGCGCGATCGGGGAGGAGGTCGGAGTAGTCGCCGACGAAGAACTTCTCGAAGAGCGGGGCGTCGCCGAAGATCGCGCCGAAGATGCCCTCCACCCGCAGGACGTGCTGCCACGGCAGCGGGAACCAGCGAGAGGAGCGCACCACCATCTTCGCGTAGGGGTAGTCGCTGCCGAGGGGCGTGAGCGATCCCTCGGCGAACGCGAGGACGTGCCAGCCGCGGGACGGGAGCACCGGCTCGTCGCGCGTGTCGTGGACGACGGTGGCGCGCAGCGACGAGAGCACGCTCGGGCCGTCGGCGAGGTAGAACGCGATGGGCTCGACGTCGAGGCCGCGCCGGTGGCTCGCGGCCCGCGGCAGCGAGGCGTCGAGGCGCTCGAGGCGGTAGTCGAGGAAGAGGCGATCGGACGGGTTGCCGAGGTCGTGGCCGACGCCGAACGAGCCGCCGAAGCGCTGGTAGCGCGCGACGGCGAAGTCCTGCGCGACCTTCTGGCTGGGATCGTCCACGAGGACGTCGCGGTTGCCGAAGAAGTCCTTCGCGTTGTTGTAGAGGAGCTGCGCCTCGAGCATCCACGGCGTCTTCAGGAACTGCGGATCGGAGAAGCGCGTGCGGACCCCGGCTTGCCCGTCGGCGAACGCGACGGCGCCGCCGAGCGCGATGCCGGTGCCGGCGAGGTTCGTCTCCGAGACGTCGAGGCCGCCGTACGCGGTGAGCGGGCGCGCGCGGCCGCTGCCGTCGGCGTCGGCGGAGACGCCGAGCCAGACGTCGTTGACGACGATGGTGTTGCGCTCGACGACGGTGACGACGAGCACGACGAAGCCGCGCCGGGAGCCCTTGCGCAGCGAGAGCTGGACGTCGCGGAAGTAGCCGGTGCCGAGGAGGCGGAAGCGGGTGAGCTCGAGCTCCTTGTCTTCGACGTCGAGGACGTCTCCCGCCTTGAAGGGGACGTAGCGGAGGACGACGCGCGCGAGGGTGCTCGTGTTGCCGCGGACCTGGACGCCCTCGAGCTGGTACTTCAGGCCGACCTTGCCCTCGCCGCGCGGGGGCGCCGGGTCCTCGGAGGCGGGGGGCTCGTCGACGGGCGCCGGCGGCGGGGGGGCGGGCGGCGGAGGGGGCGCCGCCGGCGGCGGATCGGGATCGTGGTCGGCGGGGTCGTCGACGCCCCACGTGCGGACGGGCCCCGCGACCGCGGCGGACGCGGCGAGCGTGACGGCCGTGAAGGCCACGATGGACGGCCCGAGCCTCACGCGGCACGAG
>JAEUKG010000480.1 GCA_016794325.1 Myxococcales bacterium
CGGCGGTGGACCGGAACACCGGGCGCGGCGCGCGTCCGTACACCGCGACCGCCTCGATGTCGGCCTTGCCGGCGGCGCCGGCGAGCCGCTCCTTGGCGCCGCTCGCCGGGTCGAGGACGAAGACGTCGTAGTCGCCGGCCAGCCCGTGGCTGACGAGGACCCGGCCGTCGGGCAGCGGCGCCGGCGACGTGTAGAGCCCGACGCCGCTCGCCGACGCGCGCCCGCTGACGGCGGGATCCGGCAAGTGGAGCGAGTGGAGGAAGAACCGCGGGTCGGGCGCGGTGAGCGAGGCCGGATCGAGCACCGACGCGTCGAGCGGGTAGTCCTTGGGGTCGGGGCTGTACAGGTCGGGGCCGATCGAGCGGTTGAAGATCCCGACGGCGCCTCCGCGATCGGGGACGCCGCGGTCGGCGAAGATCGCGGCGAAGTCGAGGTCGGCGAGGTGCACGACCTGCGACACCTCGCGGTAGCCCACGCTGCCGCGCTGGCCGAAGAGCGGGTGGTAGTCGCCCCCGTCGAGGTTGATGCGGCGCAGGCCGATCTGGGCGAAGCCGGGGAGGCGCTTCTCCACCGTGAAGACGACGCGGCCGTCGGCCATGAACGACGGCGCGCGCTCGGTGTTCAGGAGGAACGTGAGCTGGCGGACGCGGCGCGCGGCCGGGTTCGCGGGGTCGGGCTCGAACGAGTAGAGGTTCGCGTTGGGGCGGGAGGGGTCGGCGGGCGTGCGCTGCGGGCCTCGGTAGTCGTAGGGCGCGGGGTCGAGGTTGCCGCGCGTCGACGCGAAGACGATCGCCGATCCGCCGCCCGGGAGCGGCGGCGAATAGGCCGGGTCGAAGTCGTGGACGAGGAGGCCGTTCTCCGAAGGAGGGTGAGCGCCGAGGGCCGCGATCGGCGCGCACCCCGATCCGTCCGCGGCCATCTCGTAGACGCGCAGGGGCTCGCTGGCCGAGCTCCGCGCCGCGAACGCGACCTTCGCGCCGTCCCACGACACCGCGGGGCGCTTGACGTCGGCCGTCGCCGGCGACAGCCCGCACCCGCCGAGCACCGAGCGATCGCCGGCCGCGGCGATGCGGCCGTCGGGCTGCGTGGTCACGTCGACGCGGCGGAGATCGCTGCCCGGCTGGTAGCGATCGAAGTCGAGGAGCCCCCCGCCCCCGCCGGGGAGGTCGCGCGCCACGTAGACGACCGCCGACAGCGGCGCGACCGGGCGCGCCGCGCGCTCGCGCCGGAGCCACTCGCGCACGACGCAGACCGCGGGGATGGCGTCGAGCGGTCCTCGGTCGTAGTCGTAGCCGCCCGCGTCGCAGGTCGCGCTCGTGACGGGCTTGCCGCCGAGGTCTTCGAAGAGCGGGCCCCCGCGGTGCGTGATGCCGACCGAAGCGCGATCGAGGATCGGGCGGTAGAGGTTCTTCCGGACGAGCCGGCTCGCGCGCACGTCGTCGGTCTCGAGGGCGAGCTGCGCGATCGACAGCTCGTAGTTCTTCCGCGTCGACACGAGCGAGAAGCTCCCCGAGGCTCCGCCGCGCAGGCGGTAGTCGTGGAAGATCGACGGCGAGTGACACTGGATCTGCATGCAGCCCTTGCGGACGAGCATGGGCTGGACGCGGTGCGCGAAGAAGTCGAAGCCGGGCCCGAGCCCGGTGACGTCGGGCGGGCCGTGCTCCGTCGCCCACCCGTGGAGCTTCGCGTAGTCGGCGTCGCCGGTGGCGCCGAAGATCACACCGCCGCCGTGGTAGGCGCCGCCCGCCGACGGCGCGAGGGGGCGCCGCAGGAGCTCGGACTCCTCCGCCTTCGCCGCGAGGAAGTCGACGGCCGTGAAGTAGTCGGCGCGCACCTCCTCCGGCCCCGACCCGCAGGCGAGCGACAGCTCGGTCTGAGCGGAGCCGTGGCAGTTGCCGGCGCCGCACCGCGCGTGGAGGAGCGGGGCGATCTCGTCGCGGAACCGGCCGAAATCGCGCGTCGAAGGGTCGCGCGACAGGTCGCGCGACGAGACCGCCGGCCGAGGGACGCACGGCAGCGACGCGTATTGGGCCGGGGAGCGGCCCGCGTTGTTGATCGTCGCGCCGTTGTCGATCCAGCGACGCAGCGTGCGGAACGCGCCGCTCGCCGGGTCGAGCCCGGCGCCGCCGGTGTGCCGGATGTCGGTCGTGATCGTCGCGCGCTGGCCGTCGTGGGCGCGGAGCTCGGTCTCCATCGGCGGCACCACCTTGAGGAGGAGGCCCGGCTGGTCGTACGGCCCGAACGACGCGAGGAGATCGCGCCGCTTGTCGATCGCGGCGAAGGTGGAGACGTCGAGGTTGCCGAAGGCGTTGCCGCGCGCGTCGGAGGTGTGGCAGGCAGCGCCGGTCGCCGAGCGCGCGCAGCTCCCGGTGAGGATCGGCGCGATGCTGCGATCGAAATAGGTGTCCTCGGTCGGCGCGCGCACCTCGCACCCGGCCGCCGCGAGGGTCAGCCCGAGGACGAGGGTCACCGACGACAGCCCCGGGCGATGCGGCATGGAGACCTCCTCCCGTGGAGGCTACGGGGCCGCGCGCGGCCGCGCCTTGATCCAGTTCAAACGACGCCGGCGGTCAGGCGCGGGTGAGCCGCTCGAGGGCGCCGGCGTCGCGGAGCACGAAGCCTTCGCTCGTGGTCTCGACGAGGCCCTCGCGCTGGAAGCGGCTGAACGTCCGGCTCGTGGTCTCGATCGTCGCCCCGATCACCCGCGCGACCTCGGACCGCGAGAGCTGGATCGGGACGAGGGTCGTGCCGTCGTCGGCCTCGTCGCCGAAGCGCGTGGCGAGGTAGAGGAGGAGCGTCGAGAGGCGCTTGTCGATGGTGCCCGCGGTGAGGATGCTGATCTTCTCCTGCAGGGCCTGGGTGTGCTCGATGAGCGACGCGTTCATCGACGCGAGGAGCGCGCCGCTCTCGGCGCTCGCGCGGCGGATGACCTCGGCGTCGACGCAGATGACCTCGGCCACGTCGGAGAGCACGACGGCGTCGGCGGGGTAAGGTCGGCCCGAGAGGACGGCCACGTCACCGATGCTCTCGCGCGGCCCGAAGAACGCGAGGATCGTCTCGGTCCCCTCGGGGGAGACGCGGCTGATCCGCACGAGGCCGCTCGCGATGACGGTGAAGTGGCTCGGCTGCGCGCCCGCGCGCCAGAGGTGCTCTCCACGCGAGGCGCGCACGCGCGTCGAAGCGCGCGCGAGCTCCGCCACGAGCGAGGGGTCGACCCCCCGGAAGAGGCGGCACGCGCGGAGCGTCCCCTCGTTGGCGGTGAGCGTGGTCGTCACATCGCAGTTCTATCACCGACGATTGATCCAGATCATGGCGACGCGCGCGGGACCGCGAGAGAATCGGATCCGTGGCGCCCCAGGGGAGGTCCCCGGACCCGTACCGATCGTCCCACAAAGCCCTACGGATGGTCCTCGGCCGGCTGATCGAGCACGCCGGGCGCACCGACTTCGGCGACGCGGCGTCGATCGCAGCGTTCCGGCCCGACCTCGACGCCGCGGTGGCCCAGCTCGCCGACCACGCCCGCTTCGAGGTCCAACACCTCGACCCGCTCCTCGGCGGGCACGATCCCGCGGGCGCGGCGCGCGTCCAGCACGAGCACGTCGACCTCGAGCGCGCGCTCCACCACGCCGCGAGCGGGCTCCACGAGGTGGAGGAGATCCTCGGCGACGACGGCGACGGCGACGTCGGCCTCGCGCGCGAGCGCGGGCACACCTTCTACCTCGCGCTCACCCGCTACGTCGCCGCGTACCTCGTGCACGTGGCCGACGAAGAGGAGGTCACGCTCCCCGCGCTCCGGCGCTTCGTCACCGACGAGGCCCTCGCGGGCGCCCTCGCAGCCGCGAGCGCGGCCGCCGACCCCGTCGCCGCCGCCCACGCCGGCGCGCTCCTCCTCCGCGCGGCGAGCCACCCCGAGCGCGTCGAGCTCGTCGCCGCCGCGCCGCGGCTGCGGGCGATCGCGCGCGTCGTCCTCGACGAAGCGGAGTGGCGAGCGGTGGAGCACGATCTTGAGCACCGGTAGCCGGGTGGTCCCCGCGTGGCTCGCGGCGGTGTGCGCCCTCGTGGTGGCGATGGTCGTCGTGGGCGGAGTCACGAGGCTCACCGGGTCGGGCCTCTCGATCGTGGAGTGGCGCCCGGTGACGGGCGCGGTCCCGCCCCTGACCGACGGGGCGTGGGAGGAGGCGTTCGCGGCGTACCGGACCTCGCCCCAGTTCCGCCTCGTGAACGCGTCGATGAGCCTGCCGGACTTCAAGCGGATCTTCTTCTGGGAGTACGTGCACCGGCTGCTCGGGCGCGTGCTCGGGGTCGTCTTCGTGGTCCCGTTCGTCTGGTTCTTGCGTCGGCGCGCGCTCGCGCCCCGGCACGCGCGCGTCCTCGGGGTCGCGCTCGCGCTCGGGGCCCTCCAGGGCCTCGTGGGGTGGTTGATGGTGAAGAGCGGCCTCGTCGACGTCCCTCGGGTGAGCCACTACCGCCTGGCCACTCACCTCGGGCTCGCGCTCACGCTGCTCGGGGTGCTCTCGTGGGTCCTCTTCGATCTCCGCGGCGACGGCGGCGGGGCTTCGCCGCGAGTGCGGGCCGCGCTCACGCTCGTCCTCGGGCTCCTCGGCGCGCAGATCTTCTATGGCGCCCTCACCGCCGGGCTGCGCGCGGGGGTCGGCTACAACACCTTCCCGACCATGCACGGGCGATGGTTCCCCGTCGACGGGCTCGCGCTCTCCCCGACGTGGACGAACTGGGTCGAGAACCCCGCCACCGTCCAGTTCACGCACCGAGCGCTCGCGCTCGCGCTCCTCGTCGCGGTCGGGGTCACCGCGTGGCTCGCCCGCCGCGATCGACCTGCGATCGTGGCCGCGACCCGCGCGCTCGGCGTGCTGGCGCTCGCCCAGGCGACGCTCGGCGTGGTGACGCTCGTGCTGGTCGTGCCGATCGGGATCGCGGCGGCGCACCAGCTCGGCGCGTGCGTCCTGCTCCTCGCGGCGCTCCGCGCGCGGCACGGCGCGGCGCGTCGCCCGAACGGGTGACGCCACTTTCCGCACAACCGCGCCCGCCGTCGGCCGAGGGGAGCACGTGGCCTTCCTCCTGGTCGAGAACCCGCGCCTCACTCCCCCCGCCATCGCGCGCCGCCTTCGCCGCGTCGTCCCCGTGGTGTCGGCCACGAGCGCCGGCGAGGCCCACGGCCTGTTGGACGACGGGTGCGTGCCCTGGGGAGCGCTCGTGGACGTCACCGACGGCTCGAGCGTCGACCTGGTCGCCCGGGTGCGCGACGTCGCCCCGCAGGCGCCCCTCGGGGTGATCGTGAGCCCCGGAGGAGCCGCCCTCGCCAGCGCGTCGTCGCGGCTCGGCGCGCGGACGATCCTGCGAGGGAGCCAGGGCGCGCTCGAGGACGCCTTGGCCCTCGCCGAGGACGCGCGCGCGGCGGTGGGCGACCCGCCCGCTCACGATCCCACCCCCGTGGACGACGCCACGTGGTCGGCGATCGAGGCCGAGGTCCGGCGGCACGCCGCGCGCGGCGGCCTCACCCCGACCGAGACGGTCGTGCTCTGCCTCCTCGCCGGCGGCGAGCGCGGGGCCACCATCCGCGCGCGCCTCGGCATCACGGTCGACACGTACAAGACGCACGCGCGCCGCATCCACCAGAAGCTCGGGGTCGACGACTCGCGCGACGCCGCGCTCCGCGTGTTGACCTCGGCGGTGGCGCGCGCGCTCGCCCGGCGGTGACGGCTCCCTTGTCCGGCGCGCGCCGCGCCGCTACGGTCTCGGAGCGTGACCCGCGAGCTCGAGCTCTTCTTCGACTATACGTGCCCGTACGCCTACCTCGGGAGCACGCAGGCCGAGGCGCTGGCGGAGCGCGCCGGCGCCGCGCTCGTCTGGCGGCCGATGCTCCTCGGCGGGGTGTTCCGCGCCAACGACACGCCGCAGAAGCTCTTCGCCACGCTCTCGCCCGCCAAGGCGAAGCACAACGGCGAGGACATGATGCGCTGGGCGGCGGCGTTCGGGGTCCCGCTCCACATGCCGCCCGGGCACCCGATGCGGAGCGTCGAGGCCCTCCGCGCCACCCTCGTCGCGGGCTGCGATCCCCGCGTCATCCACGGCTTCTTCCGCGCCTACTGGGTCGACGGCCGCCCCCCGAGCGACGAGGCGACGATGCGCGACGTGCTCTCGGCCGCGGGCCACGACGCCGGCGCCGTCCTCGCGCGCATCGGCGACGACGCGGTCAAGGACGAGCTGCGGGCGCGCACCGACCAAGCTATCTCTCTAGGGATATTCGGCGCCCCCACCTGGCGGCTCGACGGCGGCCCGATCCTCTGGGGGCAGGATCGCATGCCGTTCGTGGTCGACGGGGCGCCCCTCGACCTCATGCTCACCCCTGCCCCACGCGACGCCGGCGAGCACCGGCAGAGAGGCTCCATGGCGAAGCACACGCTCGAAGTGTATTGGGATTTCTCCTCACCGTTCGCGTACCTCGGCGCCACCCAGGCCGAGGCCGTCGCCCAGCGCACCGGCGCCGAGCTCGTCTGGCGGCCCATGCTCCTCGGCGGCGTCTTCAAGGCGATCGGCCAGGCGATGGTGCCGCTCGCCACGTGGAGCGCGCAGAAGCAGCAGTACTACCTCGAGGACATCAAGCGGTGGGCGGCCTACTGGGGCGTGCCCTTCGCCTGGCCCGAGAAGTTCCCGACGAACTCGCTCAAGGCCATGCGCGCCTACCTCGCGCTCCCGGCCGATCGGCAGCGCGGGTTCCGGGAGCGGACCTTCCGCGCGTATTGGGCCGAGGGCAAGGACATCGCCGACGACGCGGTCTTGCGCGAGCTCGTCGGCGACGACGGCGCGGCGGTGCTCGAGAAGACGAGCGACCCCGCGGTGAAGGACGCGCTCGTGAAGGCGACCGAGGCCGCGGTGGCGGCCGGCGTGTTCGGCGCCCCCACCTGGGTCGTCGACGGCAAAGAGCTCTACTGGGGGCAGGACCGCCTCGTCCTCGTGGAGCGCGCCCTCTCGGCGGGGTGAAGCCGGCGCGTGGGCGCGCGACGCGCGCCCGAAGGAGGTGACGCCGATGGCAGCCAAGCGAAAGCGAATCGACACCGAAGGCACCGCGGCGCCGGTGCGCAACTTCACGATCCCGCTGGCCGAGCGCATCCGCGCGCTCGGCGGGCCGCCGGCGTACGTCGTCCGCAAGAAGCGGATCGAGGACCTCACCGACAAGCTCGTCTTGCGGGTCGTCGAGGCGCTCGACGTGTCGGACGCGCGGGCGGAGGCGCTCGCGGAGGTGCTCGACCTCGCGCCGCTGAACAAGCTGATCGACACCCACAACCGGTACTACCCGGCCGAGGCGAACCTGCCGCTGTCGCCGGTGACGGGCGAGATGCTCGAGCGCGGCGAGCCCTGGCGGCCGATGGCGCCGATGACGCCGGAGTCCTTGCTCGCGCTGGCGCGCGAGGCTCGAGGCGATTGACGCGTCGCGACGAACCCTGTCGATTGCGTTCGCCCGAGGGCCTCCGTAGGATGCCGCGCATGCGAGCCTTCCCCTGCGCGGTTGCAGCCTTCTTGTCCCTCGGCCTCGTCGTCGGCGCCTGCTCGAGCAGCGAGAGCAGCACGAGCTCGACCAGCACGAGCACGAGCACGGGAGGGAGCGGCTCCACCCCCGCGACCAACTGCCAGAGCCGGTGCGAGGCGAAGGGATCGCAGTGCGGATCGCCCGCCGCCGACGCGACGACCCGCTGTCAGTCGGCGTGCCAGTCCGCGACCGAAGCGGACCTCAAGTGCATCGAGGACGCGAGCTGCACCGCCCTCGCGAAGAGCGACGGGAAGTGCCCGACGGGGTCGAGCTCGTCGAGCTCGGGCTCGGGCTCCTCGTCGAGCTCCTCGGGCGGTCCCGGCTGCAAGATCGGTTGCCTCAGCGTCGCGGACTGCGGCGCGTGCGCGGGGTCGGACGACGGGACGAGCTCCTACCCGCTCTGCTGCGACAAGGGCAGCACCGGCAACCCGAAGACGTGCCGCAACCGCAAGTGCTGCCTCAACTTCGGCGACGAGTGCACCCAGGACTCCGACTGCTGCGCGAACAGCGCCTACAAGTGCAAGGCGAACGGCGCGAAGAAGACCTGCTCCACCTGATCGCCGCGCGTCGCCTCACCTTCGCCGCGCGGACCTCCGGCTCCGATCGGTGAAGGTCGGCGGATTGTTGCGCAGCCAGGCCACGAACGCCGCGATCTCGGGCTCCGCGCGGAGCGCCTCCCACGTGTGGAGGCGCCGCGCGAGCTCCTTCTCGTCGAACGTCGCGTGGATCTTGTGGTGACACACCTTGTGCACCAGCGACGTCTCGGTCCCGCCTTCGCTCCGGGGGACGAGGTGGTGCTCGTCGGCCGTCGGCCCCGGCACCACCTCACGACCGCACAACCCGCACCGCGGCGCTGGCGACGGCTCGGGCGGCGGTGGGACGCGCCTGTGGCTCCTCTTGCTCACCATCCTCCCCGGATCCTGATCGCGGCGCTGCGCAGCGTCAACGCCCTACGGTGAAGGCCGTGCTCGCGGCCTGGCTCTTCGACTACACTCGGTCGGTGACCGCGCCTCGACGGAAGGAGCCCGTGACGCGATGACCGCCCTCGACGCCACTGCACCGCTGGGGCCGCTCCACCTCGGCGCCGTCGTCGGCGGGCGCTACCGCGTCGAGGCGCTGCTCGGCGCCGGCGGGATGGGCACCGTCTACCGGGCCTACGACGCGGAGCTCGACGAGGTCGTGGCGCTGAAGGTGCTGCGGGTGGACGACGGCCTCACGCCCGACGCCCTCCAACGCTTCCGGCGCGAGGTGAAGCTCGCGCGGCGCATCCTCCACCCCGCCGTCGCGCGCACCTTCGACATCGGCATGGCGGGCGAGCTGCGATTCTTGACCATGGAGCTCATCTCCGGGATCTCGCTCCAGGAGCGGATGCGGGAGCCGATCCCGCTCCCCGAGACCCTCCGCATCGTCGGCGAGGTCGCGCGAGGTCTGTGCGCGGCGCACTCGGCCGGCGTCGTCCACCGCGACCTCAAGCCCGACAACGTCATGCTCGCCCAGGAGCGGATCGCGATCACCGACTTCGGCATCGCGCGGCTGGCCGCGACCCCCGACGGCGCGCTCGTCACCTCCGGCGCCGTCGTCGGCACGCCCGCGTACATGGCCCCGGAGCAGCTCGAGAACGGCGTCGTCGACGGGCGCGCCGACGTCTACGCGCTCGGGATCGTGCTCTACGAGCTCGTGAGCGGGAGGCTCCCCTTCAACGGCGACAGCCCGATCGCCATGGCGGCGGCCCGGCTCGTCGCTCCTGCCCCCGCCCTCGCCGCCGCCGCGCCGCCGCGCCTCTCGGAGCTCGTCCGCGCGATGCTGGCGCGCCACCGTGAGGAGCGCCCCGACGCGGCCTCCGTCGCCCACGAGGTGGACGTCCTGCGAGGGGTGTCCCAGGAGTCGGTGGTGGCGACGGTCGCGCCGCTGTCGCTCGTGGTCGACGTCCCCGTCCGCGAAGGCGCGACGTTCGTCTCGAGCCTCGAGGCGGCGACCGACATGAAGGAGCCCGCGCTCGACCTCGAGCGCGCGATCGGCGACGCCCTCGTCCGCAAGGGGGTCCGCGTGGCGGAGGTGCGCGACGGCGCCGAGCACACGGTCACCGGTGACCTACGGCGCTCGGCGGGCCGCGTCCGCGCCAGGCTGCGCGTGCTCGCGCGGTCGGGCACCACGACGGGGGCCGAGCAGTTCGACGGCGACGTCGGCGACCCGTTCGCGCTCGAGGACGCCGTCGCGACGGCGGTCGTCGCCGCCGTGAGCGCGCGCGGCGCGCGGTCGGGTGATCTCGAGGGCGCCGCGCTCGAGCGACTCCAGCGCGCGCGGGAGCTCTACGAGTCGAGCGCGCTGCCCGACGTCCGCGCCGCCCAGGCCGAGCTCGAGCAGCTGCTCGCCGCGCACCCGCGGAGCGCGTCGGTGATGGCGGCGCTCGCCGAGTCGCTCCTGCGGACGTGGGGCCACTCCGGCGCCGCCAGCTCCGAGCAGCTGATGCGGGCCGAGGAGCTCGCGCTCCGCTCGCTCGACGCGTCCCCCAACGCCGACGCCTACGCCGTCCTCGGGGGGATCCGCGCGACCCTCGGCCGCTACGCCGAGGCTTGGCGCACGCTCGAGGAGACGGTCCGCCGCGCGCCGCTCCACCCGCCCGCCCTGCAGCGCCAGGCGTCGATCCTCGCCGACACCGGTCACCCCTCCGAGGCGATCGCGCGCCTCGATCTCGCGCTGCGGCGCGCGCCGAAGTACGCGCTCGCCCACCTCGAGCGTGTCCGGGTCCTCGCCCTCATGGGCGAGGTCGAGGAGGCCGAGCGGGCCCTCCGCGTCGCCGAGGCGACCGTCGGCATCGGCCCGGTCGCGCCCGTGCTCGCCCGCCTCCCGTTCTTGTTCGAGGATCGAGCGATGGCGCAGGCCGCCGCCGATCGCTTCGCGGACGCGCCGGTCGGCGGCGCGTGGGAGCAGGCCGCCCCCTTCCTCCTCGCCTACGCGGCGCGCGCCCCGATGCCCGCGGACGCCTCCGCCGTCATCGACCGCCTGTCGAGCCTGCCTCACGCGGGCGCGCGCTTCAAGTGCATGATACACGCAATTCTCGCCGAGACCCTGTGCGCGTTCGGCCACCACGAGGACGCGATGAGCCAGATCGAGCGCCTCGACGCCGCCCGCACCATCGATCTCCTCTGGTTCGACCGGTGCCGGACCCTCGGGCCCCTGCGGACGAACGAGCGCTTCCTGGAGATCCGCGCC
>JAEUKG010000549.1 GCA_016794325.1 Myxococcales bacterium
CTTCGCCGGAGAGCTGAAGGGTGAGCTTCTCAAGCTTGGTTGCGACGTCACTGTGGTGGAGGACGGCAACGCCGGTCTCGCGCAGGCGTCGAAGGAGGTTCCGGACCTCATCCTTCTGTCCATCGAGCTTCCGCGCATGAACGGGTTCTCCGTCTGCAACAAGCTCAAGAAGGACGCCGCGCTCAAGGACGTGCCGCTCGTCATCATGTCGAGCGAGTCGAGCGACGAGACCTTCGAGCAGCACCGCAAGCTCCGGACGCGGGCCGAGGACTACATCCACAAGCCGATCGCGTTCCCCGAGCTGCTCAAGCGGATCCGGGTGCTCGTCCCGCTCGGCGGCGAGGAGGCGGCGGCGCCCATCGAGCTCGACGACGCCGTCGTGATCGAGGAGTCGATCCCGCCGCCGGCGCCACCGCCGCCGCCCCGCGCGGCGTCCGCGGACGCCGACGTCGACGCCGCGTTCGAGCGCGCGGAGAAGACGGAGAAGCCCGCTCCGCTGCCCCCGCCGCGCGCGCCGTCGCCGCCGCCGCCGCCGGTCCGCGAGCGCGCCGCATCGGCGCCGCAAATGCCGCCGGCCCCGGATCCGAAGCTCGAGGCCGAGGCCCAGGCTCTCCGCGAGCGGGTCGCGAAGCTCGAGTCGGAGCTCGAGGCCGCGCGCAGCGATCGCGCCGGCGACAGCGACGAAGCGCGCCGCCTCCAAGCGGCGGCCGACGAGCAGCGCGACGAGGCGCAGCGGCTGCAACGCGAGGTCGACGAGCTGAAGACGAAGCTCGCGAGCGCCAGCTCCGGCGCGAAGCCGGCCGGCGGCGTGTCGAGCCGCGAGTTCCTCGATCTCCGCGAGGCCCTCAACAAGAAGGACAAAGAGATCCTCTCCCTCAAGGAGGGGTTGTCCAAGAAAGACAAAGAAATCTTCGAGATGCGCGACAAGGCGCTCGAGCTCGAGCGCCGCGTCGCCGACCTGGACGACAAGGTGCTCGCGACCGAGCGCGAGCTCGCCGACGCGCGCGAGAAGATCGACACGCTCGCCGCCGACAAGGACCAAGCGAAGAAGGCGAGCGAAGACTTCAAGAACCGCATGCAGCGCGCGGTCGCCGACTCGGAGGCTCGCGCCGCCGAGCTCGCCGAGGTGAAGTCGAAGGCGGAGGCCGAGCTCGCCGAGGCGAGGTCGAAGGCGGAGGCCGACGTCGCCGAGGTGCGATCGAAGGCGGAGGCCGACGTCGCCGAGGTGCGGTCGAAGGCGGAGGCCGACGTCGCCGAGGCGAGGTCGAAGGCGGAGGCCGACGTCGCCGAGGCCCGCGCCAAGGCCGACGCCGAGATCGCGGCCGCCAAGGCCGAGCACGCGACGGCGGCGGCCGCCGCCCGCGACGCTCACGACGCGGCGATCGCTGGCGCTCGCGCCGACGCGGCCCAAGCGGCCGAGGCGGCGGAGCAGAAGCGGGTCGCCGACCTCGAAGAGCAGAAGACGGCGCTCGAGGCCGCGTCGCGCGACGCGGTCGCCGCGGCGCGCAAGGAGGAGACGGAGGCCGCCGCCAAGGCCGCCGCCGATGCCGCCGCTGCAGCCGAAGCGGCGAAGGCGGAGGCGCTCTCGGCGCTCGAGGCGCGGCTCAAGTCCGAGACCGACGCCAAGCTGGCCGCGCTCCATCGCGCGCACACCGACGAGCTCGCGAAGACGAAGGCCGAGCTGGAGGAGCACCACGCGGCCGCCACGGCGCGGGCCAAGGGCGAGCACGAGGCCGCGGTGCGCGCCCTCGAGGAGGCTCGCGACGCCAAGATCGCCGAGCTCGAGGCGAAGGCGGCGGTGCAGGCGCAAGAGGCCAAGGAGAAGCTCGAGGCGGTGCAAAAAGACCTCGGCGACACCAAGGATCTCCTCTCCGGCGCGCAAGACAGCGTGAAGGAGCTCACCGAGAAGCTCGCGGCGACGACTCAGGGCAAGGAGGAGGCGGAGAAGAGCCTCTCCCAGGCTCGCGAGCGGATCGGCGCGCTCGACGCGGACCTCTCGAGCTCCAAGAAGACGCTCGAGGAGACCCGCGCCAAGCTCGAGCACGAGACCGGGCGCTTCCAGAAGGCGGTCGCGAAATGGGATGGCGATCGCGCCTCGCTCGAGCGCGCCAAAGACGCGCTCGCGGTCGTCCTCGCTCAGATCGAAGAGACCGAGTCGCGCTCCATGCCCGACTGAAGCGGAGGCCCGTCAGGCCGAGAGGCCCGCGCGCCGCGCGAGCTTCTTGGCCTGAGCGCGCGCCTCCCGGAGGACCGCGTCGGCGTCGACCGACGTCGCCTCGCCGAAGCGGACGAGGCGGACGCCGTCGACGAGGACGTGAACCACGTCGCGCGCGGTGCAGGCGTAGACGAGCTTCGAGTAGACGTCGCCGCCCGGCTCGACGTGCGCGCCGTCGAGCCGGACCACCGCGAGGTCGGCGCGCTTGCCGTTCTCGATCGATCCCGTGACGTCGCCGAGCCCGAGCGCGGTGGCGCCGTCGATGGTCGCCAGCCGGAGCGCGCGCCGCGCGACCAGGCTCTCGGTGCCCGCGCGGATCTTGGAGAGGAGCGCCGCGTGGCGGAGCTCGGTCCAGGGGTCGAGGTTGTTGTTGCACGGCGCGCCGTCGGCGCCGAGGCCCATCACCACGCCCCGCTCGAGCATCTCGTGGGTGCGGGCGATGCCCGAGCCGAGCTTCAGGTTGGCGCTCGGGCAGTGCACGAACCGGGTGCCGGAGCGGGCCGCGTCGCGGATCTCGGCGTCGGTGAGCTGGACGCCGTGGGCGAGGACCGCGCGCTTGCCGGTGAAGCCCCAGCGCCGCAGCACCGCCACGTCGTCGTCGCCGAGGAGCCGCCGCACCGCGTCGCGCTCGTCGGGGTGCTCCGCGGCGTGGCTGTGCATCAAGACCTCGTGCTCGGTGGACGCCGCCGCGACCGCGCGGAAGAGCTCTTCGCTGCACGAGAGGATGAACCGCGGGGCGTACGCGTAGAGGACGCGGCCGCTCGCGGCGCCGTGCCACGCCTTGCGGAGGCGCTCGCTCTCGGCGAGGCTCCGCCGGGTCGTCTCCCGGAGGGCGCGCGGGACGCCGTCGCCGGCGTCCATCATCGCCTTGCCGCTGACGACGCGCAGGCCGGAGCGGACGGCGGCGTCCATCACCACGTCGTGGTGGTTGACCGTGCCCATGTCGAGCACGGTCGTCGTCCCCGCGCGCACCATCTCGAGGAGGCCGAGGTCGGCGCTCGCGCGGAGCGAGGCCTCGTCGTGGGCGCCCTCGAGGGGCCAGATGCGCTCGCGGAGCCACTCGAGCAGCGGGAGATCGTCGGCCATGCCGCGCATCAGCACCTGGCATAGGTGGATGTGCGCTTGGACGAACCCGGGGATCACGGCGCAGCCGCGCGCGTCGAGGACGCGCACCGGGCCCTTGGGGCGGAGGTTTCGGCCGATTCCGACGACGCTCGGCCCGTCGACCAGCACGTCCCCGACCACCACGCGGTCGTGCGGATCGCACGTGACGATCGTGCCGCCCTCGATCAGCGTCTTCATCGGCACGCACCCCGCCCCAGCCCTCGCGAACCACCTCGCGGATTCATCGCGGACAGGATACGCTGGCGCGCGTCAGAAAGGACAGATCCGGGCGCCGATGTCCACCATCCTCGTCGTCGACGACAGCCCCACCATCCGTCGCGTGGTCTCGACCATCCTCGAGCATCACGGCTTCGACGTGACGCTCGCGGTCGACGGGCAGGACGCCATCGAAGCGCTCAAGGCCGGCGAGGCGAGGGCGGATCTCGTGCTCCTCGACTTCGTCATGCCGCGGATGAACGGCTTCCAGTTTTGTCGCGCGCTCCGGGCCGACGCCGACCTCACCTACATGCCCGTCGTGTTGATGAGCGCCAAGAGCGACCGGATCCGCGAGCAGTTCGTCCAGCAGACGGGCGCGATCGACGCGATCACGAAGCCGTTCGACGCCGACGCCCTCGTCGCCGTGGTCGAGAACGCGCTGCGCAGGGTGCAGAGCGGCCGCGCGAGCGCCTCCCAGCTCCTCGATCTCGACGACGACGACGACGAGGTCGAGCTCGTCCCCGACTCGAAGATCGACACCGCCGACGACGCGGTCGGGGCGGCCAAGGCGGTGGGCGCGCTCGTCGCGCGCGCGGCGGGGGAGGCGGGGCGCGCGACGAAAGACGAGGGGGAGCTCGCCGACGCCGTCGCCCGCGGACTCGACGAAGCGGCGCTCGGCGCGCTCGCGGACGCGGTGGCGCCCGCGCTCACCAAGGCCGGTCGCTCGCCGGCGCTCGCGGGCGACCTCTCCGTCGTGCCGATCGGCGCCGTCCTCCAGATGCTCCAGGTCGAGGGTCAAACCGGCGTCCTCACGTGCGCCGCCGGCGAGCGCGAGATCGGCGCCCAGTTCCGCGGCGGCCTCATCGACCTCGTCCAGGCGCGGGGCGCGGGCGAGGAGTTCCGCCTCGGTCGCTACTTCGTCGAGCACGGGATCCTCACCACCAAGGACATCGACGACGTGGTGAAGGCCGCGATGTTCAAGAAGAGCGACGACGCGCCGGCGTCGACGGTGCTCGCCAAGGACACCCCCCAACCGCTCGGGCTCAAGCTCCTCGCGGCGGGGCGGATCGACGAAGAGCAGCTGCGCGCGGCGCTCGTCCAGCAGTCGAGCGAGATCGTGTACGAGCTCCTTCGCTGGAACAAAGGGCGCTTCACCTTCCAGCGCCGCGCCCCCGACGAGCTCGCCGAGCGCGCGAAGCTCGCGTTGCCGGTCGCGCAGGTGGTCATGGAGGGCTTCCGGCGCGTGGACGAGTGGCGCGTCCTCGAGGCCTCGCTCGGGAGCTTCGAGTCCGTGCTCGTCCGCGACGAGGCCGCGGTCGAGGCGGCGCGCGTGAAGGACCTCCCACGGGCCGAAGTGACGGTGCTCGAGGCGGTCGACGGCGAGCGGACGACCCGCGAGATCATCGCCCGGTGCCACATGTCGAGCTTCGACGTGTGCCGCATCCTCGTGCAGCTCCTCCAGGCGCGCGTCGTCCGCAAGCGGGCCGCGCCGTGATCGGCGACGGAGCTCGCCACGGCGGGCTCGTCTTTCGCGCCGGCGGCGCGCTCGCGTTCGCGCCCGTTTCGGCGGTGGTGAAGCTCGTCGTGATGCCCAAGGTCGCGCGAGTGCCGGGCGCGCCGTCGTCGCTGCTCGGCGTCGCCCTCGTCGACGGTGAGGCGATCCCGGTGGTGGCGATCGGTGCGTCACGCACTCACATGCTCGTTTGCACCTACCTCGGCGAGCGCCTCGGCCTCGTGGGCATCGAGTCGCTCGCGAGCGGGACGTTCCCCGCCGATCCGGCGTCGCCGGAGGGGGTCCGCTACGAAGGCGCCTCCGTCCCTGCCCTCGACCTCGCGAAGGTGTACGCCAGCCTCCAGCGCAGCCCTTGGGCGTAGGGTAGGATCCGCCCATGCCGGCCGACCCCAAGAAGAGGCGTCTGTTTCGCATCCTCCGACGGACGAAGGACACCGCCGAAGGCGGCTCGGCCAGCGTCACCCCCGAGGCGTGGGCCGCTCACGGGCGCGCGGTCGCGAGCGCGCGCGAGGCCGCGCTCGCCGTGCAGCGGATGACGTCGAGCCTCGCTCAGCAGCGCGGTGCGGTCGACTCGGCCGCCGATCGCGCGCGCTCCCTGGGCGCCCGCGCCGTCGATCTCGCGGCGAGCTTCGCGCGGGTGAACGACTCGTTCGAGCGCCTCGCCCTCGTCGCGCTCAACGCCGGGCTCGAGGCCGCGCGGCTCGGCGACCAGGCCGGTCATGGTCTCGCGCTGGTGGCGGAGGAGGTGCGCGCGCACGTCGGTCGCGGCACCGAGAGCGCCCGCGAGCTGTCGGGTGCGCTCGGCGAAATCAGCAATGATTTGGCACAAGTAGGTGGGCACGTCGATCGCGCGCGGGAGGCGTCGACCGAGGTCGCGCACGAGATCGCGCGCGCCGGGAGCGCGATCGCCGACGCGGAGCGCGGCCTCTCCGACATCGGTGAGCGGATGAAGAAGGTCACCGGCACCGACCCCGAGACCGCGAAGGCGATCGCCGACGCGGAGGAGCACGCGCGCGCGCTCGTGGGATCCCTCGCGACGCTGAGCGGCAAGGTGCCGCGCGCGCTCGTGGTCCGCGCGCTCCGGCCCGCGCTCGAGCCGCTGCTCCGGCTCCTCGACCCCGACGCCGCGGACGAGGAAGGCTCGTGACCGACCCCGAGCTCCGCGCCCTGCTCGTGCAGGAGCTCGTCCGCCACCTCGCGATCTTCCGCGGCGAGGCGCCCCAATCCGATCCCCAGGCCGCGTACCGATCGGCGCACGCCCTGAAGGGCGCGGCGGGCCTCGCAGGCGAGGGTGAGCTGTCGGCGCGCCTCGCGCGGTTCGAGCGCCGCCTGCGCGAGGGTGACCACGCCGCCCTCCCCGAGGTCAGCGCCCTCGTCGAGCGCGCGATCGACCGACTGCGCGCGGGCGAGGCCGGCGCGCCCGCCGCGTGGCCCGAGCCGCC
>JAEUKG010000565.1 GCA_016794325.1 Myxococcales bacterium
CCCATGATTTCGCGACTGGGGCCGCGCCGCAACGACGAAGGTCGCCCTCGCTCGCGCGGTGGCGTCACGCGAGCGTGAGGAACCGGGCGAGCACCTTCACCTCGCCCCAGCCGGGGAAGAACGCGAGCACGGCCGGCTCGCCCATCTCCAGGACCTTCTTCACCTCGCCCTCGCCGAAGCGCTCGTGCTTCACCCGCATGCCGCGGCGGATGGGGACCCCCTCGCCGTCGTAGTCGGCGGGCGCCTCGCGCTCCACGTACCGCTCGCCCGGCTCGGGCGGGCGCGACGGCGCTTGCGGGTGCTGCCAAGTGCGGGCCGAGGTCCCGGGCCGCCAGCTGCGTGTAGACTGCACGTTCTCGCGGTCGACGAACCGCTGGCTCGACGTGGACTGCGCCGAGGGCGTGGCGTGGTGGTCCACGACGTCGGGCGGCATGTCGAGGATGAAGCGGCTCGGCCGGCCCACCCGGGTGGTGCCGAAGATCTGCCGGGTGCGGGTGTGGGTGAGCACGAGGTGCTTGCGCGCGCGCGTGACCGCGACGTAGCCGAGCCGGCGCTCCTCCTCGAGCTCCTCCGGGCTCTGACCGTCCATGCTCCGGTAGGGGAACATGTCCTCCTCCATCCCCGTGAGGAGCACGACGTCGAACTCGAGGCCCTTGGCGCCGTGCACCGTCATCAGGGTGACGCGCTCGTCGGTGCCCACCTTGTCGACGTCGGACTGGAGCGACACGCGCTCGAGGAAGCCCGAGAGCGTCGGCGGCTCGCCGCGCGCGGCGGCCTCCTCGGCGTAGTCGTGCATCGAGCCCTCGAGCTCGGCGAGGTTCTCGAGCCGCGCGTCGGACTCGGCGGTGTCTTCGGCCGAGAGCGCCGCGCGATAGCCGGTCTTGGTGAGCACCGCCGCGAGGACCTCGCCCGGCGACGCCTGCTCGGCCTCGCGGGTGAGCTCGCGGAGGAGCTCGCGCACCCCGGCGAGGCGCTTCTTGGCGGCCGCGGCGAGATCGCGGACCTCGTCGACCCGCCCGAGCGCCGCGACCAGCGGGAGCTTCTGCTCGTTCGCGAACGCGACGAGGCGCTCCACGCTCGTCGCGCCGATGCCGCGCGCGGGCGTGTTGACGACGCGGAGGAAGTCGACGTCGCTCTTGGGGTTCACGAGCAGGCGCAGGTACGAGAGCGCGTCTTTGATCTCGGCGCGATCGTAGAACTTCGTGCCGCCGATGATCTGGTAGGCGACGTTGGCCCCGCGGAGCGCCTCTTCGAGCACGCGGGACTGGGCGTGGACCCGGTAGAACACCGCGATCTCGGTCGCGGGGATCCCCTGGGATCGGGCGTCGGTGACGAGCCGCGTCACGAGCGCGGCCTCGTCGCGCTCGTCGCCGGCGGCGATCACCGCGACCTTGGCCCCCGGGGGGTTCTCGGTCCAGAGCTCCTTCGGCTCGCGGGTCGGCGACGGCTTGATGACGGCGAGCGCGGCGGAGACGATGCGCGACGTCGAGCGGTAGTTCTGCTCGAGCTTGACCACTGTCGTCTCGGGGTAGTCCCGGCGAAAGCCGCGGATGTTGCGGACGTCGGCGCCGCGCCAGCGGTAGATCGACTGATCGTCGTCGCCGACGACGCAGAGGTTCCGCGTGCGCGCCGAGAACGCGCGGAGGAGCCGGTACTGCGTCGCGTTCGTGTCCTGGAACTCGTCGACGAGCACGTGCTCGAACTTGCGGCGCAGGACGTCGCGCGCGTCGCGCACCTCCCCCGGGGCGGAGTCGGGGGCCTCCGCGATGCGGACGACGTGGAGGATGAGATCCTCGAAGTCCACCGCGTTGGCCTGGCGCAGCGCCTCTTCGTAGCGCGCGTAGACCTTCTGCGCGGTCTCGTCCATGTACGAGTCGAGGCTCATGTCCTCGGGGCCGCGCGCCTCCTGCTTCTCCTTGTGGATGCGCCCGAGGAGCGCGCGCGGCGGGAAGCGGCGCTCGTCGATCTCCAGCTCCTTGAGGACCCGCGCGACGAGGCTCTTCTGGTCGGCGGCGTCGTAGATGACGAAGCTCGACGAGAGGCCCACGGCCTCGGCGTGCCGGCGCAAGAGCTTGGCGCACGTCGCGTGGAAGGTGCCGACCCAGAGGTCCTTCGCCATCCCGTCGGGGAGGAGCTTGTCGAGGCGGCCGCGCATCTCGGCCGCGGCCTTGTTGGTGAAGGTCACCGCGAGGATGCGGTAGGGCGGCACCGCCGCGCACGCCACGAGGTTGGCGATGCGGTAGGTGATGACCCGCGTCTTGCCGCTCCCGGCGCCGGCGAACACGAGGAGCGGACCCGAGGTGTGGGCCACCGCGCTCGCTTGGGGCTCGTTGAGCTCGTCCGCCGCCATCGCCGTCGCCGGTCGTTATGGCACATCCCGGCAGTGGCCCCAAGAGTGGGCCGCCGATGCAGCGGGTGCTCCCGCCTCGCGGGCGCGCGCGCAAAAAACACCCGCGAAACGCGCGCCTGCGCGGGCGGCAGATTCTCGAATTCACACGAGTTCTCGTGGTATACGATGAGGTCGCACCGCGAATGCGGTTGCGGTAGCATCGGACCATCCACGCCACCATGTGCGTGGCGTACCCACCTTGGCGAAGGTCATGAGCGAAGCCAGCGAGAGCAAGAAGGACGGCGAGGTCGACGCGAAGGACGAGCCCGCGAGCGCGGAGGCGAGCGATCCGGCGAGCACCGAGCAGCCGAAGAGCCCCGAGCAGCTCCTCGAGGAAGCGCGCGCCGAAGCCGCCAAGATGAAGGAGCAGTGGGTCCGCACCGCGGCCGACTTCGACAACTTCCGCAAGCGCGCCCGCAAAGAGGTCGACGACGCGCGCAAGGCCGGAAAAGAAGACATGCTGAAGGACTTCTTGCCGGTGTTCGACAACCTCGAGCGCGCGATGCTCAGCGCCCAGCGGGCCACCGAGGTCAAGCCCGTCACCGACGGCCTCACGATGATCCTCAAGCAGTTCGTCGACACCATCGGGCGCGCGGGGATCACGAAGGTGCCCACCAAGGGCGCGATCTTCGACCCCACCGTGCACGAGGCCATCCAGCAGGTCGAGTCCGACGAGGCCCCGGGCACCGTCGTGGCCGAAGTGCAAGCGGGCTACACCTACGGCGATCGCCTCGTGCGCGCGGCGATGGTCGTGGTGGCGAAGCCCAAAGCCAAGGAGCCCGAAGCGGCCTCCACCGAATCTGCATCCGCCGGCGCCGAAGAACCGAAGGGCGACGGCGAGGGCTCGAGCTGAGGACGGAGCGAGATGGGAAAGGTCATCGGCATCGATCTCGGCACGACCAACTCGTGCGTCGCCATCGTCGAGAGCTCCGCGTCAGGGAAGGTCGAGGTCCGCATCATCCCCAACGCGGAGGGCGCGCGCACCACGCCGTCGATCGTCGGCTTCACGTCGAGCGGCGAGCGGCTCGTCGGCCAAGCGGCCAAGCGGCAAGCGGTCACCAACCCGACGAACACCGTGTACGCGGTGAAGCGCCTCATCGGGCGGAAGGTCGGCTCCGAGGAGGCCAAGCGGCAGAGCTCGAAGGTCCCCTACAAGATCATCGGCGCCCCCAACGGCGACGCCTGGGTCCAGGTGTCGAACAAGGACATCTCGCCGCCCGAGATCAGCGCGATGGTCCTCACGCGGATGAAGGAGATCGCCGAGACCTTCCTCAGCGACACCGTCACCGACGCCGTGATCACGGTCCCCGCGTATTTCGACGACGCGCAGCGTCAGGCGACGAAAGACGCGGGCACCATCGCCGGGCTCAACGTCCGCCGAATCATCAACGAGCCCACGGCCGCCGCCATCGCCTACGGGCTCGAGAAGCACCAGGCCGAGCGCATCGCGGTGTACGACCTCGGCGGAGGCACGTTCGATATCTCGATCCTCGAGATCTCCGACGGCGTCTTCAGCGTGAAGTCCACCAACGGCGACACCTTCCTCGGCGGCGAGGACTTCGATCAGGCCGTCGTCGACGCGCTGGCCGAGCAGTTCCTGAAGACGAACAAGCTCGACCTCCGCAAGGACCGGATGTCGCTCCAGCGCCTCAAGGAGGCGGCGGAGAAGGCGAAGCACGAGCTCTCGTCGTCGCTCGAGACGGAGATCAACCTCCCGTTCATCGCCACCGCCGCCGACGGCTCGCCGCTCCACCTCATCAAGACGATGACCCGCGCCGAGCTCGAGCTGCTCGTGGGCGAGCTCATCGATCGCACCCTCGAGCCCTGCAAGAGGGCGCTCTCCGACGCCAAGCTCACGGTGGACGACATCAACAGCGTCGTCCTCGTCGGCGGCATGACCCGCATGCCGGCGGTGCAGCGCGCGGTGAAGGAGTTCTTCGGCAAGGAGCCCAACAAGGGCGTCAACCCCGACGAGGTCGTGGCCGCGGGCGCGGCGCTGCAGGGCGAGGCGCTCACCGGCGACGGCAACGTCGAGGTCCTCCTCCTCGACGTCACCCCGCTCTCGCTCGGCGTCGAGACCGGCGGCGGCGTCTTCACCCCGCTCATCCCCCGCAACACGACCATCCCCACCGAGCGCAGCGAGATCTTCACCACCAGCGTCGACAACCAGACGTTCGTGCCGATCCACTGCCTCCAGGGCGAGCGCCAGATGGCGGCGGACAACCGTTCGCTCGCGCGCTTCGAGCTCACCGGCATCCCGCCCGCGCCCCGCGGCGTCCCCAAGATCCAGGTGACGTTCAAGCTCGACGCCAACGGCATCCTCAGCATCGACGCCCGCGACCTCGGCACCAACCGGTCGACCCAGATCAAGGTCACCCCCACGAGCGGCCTCGACAAGGATCAGATCGGCAAGATCATCGAAGAGGGCGAGCGTCACCGCGTGACCGACGACCTCCGGCGCGAGCTCGCCGAGATCCGCAACCAGGCCGAGACCCTCCTCTACACGACCGAGGCCGCCCTCGAGGGCTACAAGGACCTCGTGGACGAGGAGACCATCGAGCAAGCGCGCAACGCGGCGGCGAACCTCCGCAGCGCGCTCGACGCCAACGCGGACATCGTGCAGATCCGCGACGCGTACCAATCCCTCGAGGCGATGACGTTCATGATCGCCGAGAAGCTGTACGGCGGGGGCGCCCCAGCGTGAGAACCATGAGCCAAAAGAACCCCAAGAAGAAGAAGAACAGCCTCGCCGCCTCCGCCTCCCGCCGCCTGGGATCCATCGGCGGCCCCAAGCTCTCGGCGCAAGACATCGCCCACATGATGTTCCACGCCGAAGAGCGCGGCGAGGTCGAGCGCGTCCCGATGGAAGACGGCTCGTGGGCCTGGCTCCTGCCCCAGCAGCCCGACGGCAAGCGCCCGATGATCAAGCCGACGCCGGAGGTGCTCGAGCACCTCGCGCGCTTCGAGACGAACCACCAGCCGCACGACTGACGCGTCGGCCGCGGGTCAATCGCCCGCGATCACTCGACGACCAGCTCGCCCATCATCCCGTGCTCGGCGTGCTCGAGGATGTGGCAGTGGTACATCCACCGCCCCGGCTCGTCGAACCGCGCCACGAGCTTGAGGCGCTTCTTCGCGGCCACGACGATGGTGTCCTTGTTGGCGACCGACGCCTCCGGCACCGCGACGCCGTCGCGCGCGAGGACCTGAAAGAAGAAGCCGTGGAGGTGGAACGGGTGGTCCATGTCGCTCTCGTTGATCACCTCGAGGACGCGGACCTCGCCCCGCTTGACGCGGATCGGCGGGATGTCGCCGTGCACGGCGTCGTTGATGGTGAACATCATCTCGTCGCCGATGACCTTCTCGTTCAGGCGGATCGGGAAGTCGACGGGCGCGTCGGCCAGGCGCTCGATGGGGGCCTGGCTGGAGGGGATCACCTTCGGCGTCGCGACGCGCGACGCCCCGGCGCGGAGCCGGAGCACCTCCGACGTCGCGCGCTTGCCCGACTCGTGACCGCGCTCGTACGCCTCGTTGAGCACCGCGAGCTCGCCGCCGGGCGCGACGTTCGCCACGAACATCACGTCGTAGCGCTCACCGGGTGACACGAGCAGCGTGTCGACCTCGTAGGGCTTCGGCACCAGGCCGCCGTCGGTGCCCACGACGGTGAGCTTGTGGCCCGGGATGCGGAGGTTGAAGAAACGCCCGTTGGCCGAGCTCACGACGCGGAGGCGCACCAGGCCGCCCGCTTCGATCGCCACCCGCGCGTTGGCGACGCCGTTGGCGAGCAGGATGTTGCCCTCGCGGCCCATCATCCGCGACAGGTCGTCGAGCGTCTCCGACACGCGCCCGTCCTTCTCGAGCTTGATGTCGTCGAGCACGAGCACGCGCTCGACGTCGGCGGCGGGCTCGGCGGCTCCGCGCACGCGGAGCACGCCGTAGAGACCCTTCTGCACCTGGACGTCGGAGCGGATGTGCGGGTGGAACCAGAAGAGGCCCGCGTCCTTGAGCGTCATCTCGTAGCGGAACGTGCCGCCGGCAGGGATCGGCGACTGCATCGCCAGCGTGCCGTCCATCGCCGCCGCCAGCCGCACGCCGTGCCAGTGCACGGTCGTGGGCTCGGGCAGCGCGTTCTTGAAGTGGACGATGAGCTTGTCGCCGACGTTGGCCTCGATGATGGGGCCTGGGACGCTGCCGTTGTACGTCCACACCGGGGTCGCCGGCGAGTTGTCGTACGTCTTCGTCCCCTCCCGCGCCTCGAGGTTCACCTCGACGACCTTCGGGTCGGGGTTTTCGTCGGGCAGTGGGGTCAGGTTCGTGGCATCGGTGGGACCGCTCGCGGGCGGAGTGACCTCGACGCCGCCGCCGTGGGCGTGCTCGCTCTCGCCGTGGCCGCACGCGACCGCGGCGACGACACACGCCGAGATGACGACCCGCGCGCGGCTCATTTAACGGGGTTCCCCGAGAGCTCGTTGGAGTAGGGGGAGTACGCATCGCCGACCTTGCACCGAAGGCGATAGGAGAACGTGTGGTCTCCGGCGGCGCCTGTGTCGTGCTTGTTGTCGATGTTGCCGGCCACGGTGAACGCGACCTTGTAGGGCTCAGCGTCCATCTTCCGCTCGGCCTCGATCTTGTCGCAGGTCGGGCTCGCCGGGTTCGTCCACATCACGTGGAAGTTGCCCGCCATCTTCATGAGCTGATCGAGCTTCGGCGCAGCGATCGTCGCGCCGCCGCTCGACGACGACGACGAGCCGCCGGAGCTGGACGACGACGCGGCGCCGCTCGACGACGACGACGAGCCTCCGCTCGACGACGAGCCGCCGGAGCTCGACGACGAGGTGTCGCTCCCGCTGCACGCCACCACCCCCACCGTGAGCGACACGGCGACGACCCACCACCGAGAACGGTTACGCATGACCTGTGCGTAGCGCGCGGTGCCCCACGTGGCAACGGCCCTCGACCGAATTCTCGTGGCATCGTTGGGCCGGTGACACAATCGACGGCGAAGGTGTCACGAATCGGTCGGTCGCGCCCAGAGGTGTCGAAAGAAGAAGGAGAGGACATCATGAGCTTCGTTCGAAACCACTGGGCCAAGATCTCCACCGCGCTGTTGGTCGCCACAATCGCCGCCACGGGAATCATCGCCACCCAGCGCGCCGGCGGCGAGGATTGTTGCGCCCAGCGGTCTGCCTGCTGCAAGCCCGGCGCGCCGTGCTGCCACGGCCAAGGTGGCGCACACGCGGCGCGCTGAAGCTACGCTCTTCGCCGATGGATGAGCGGGCCCTCCGCGAGCTCGACGCGGCCATGGCGCGCGTGGCGGACGGTGACCGCAGCGCTTGCCCATTGGTCTTCGACCGCCTGTGGCCCGATCTCGTGACCTTTGCCGCGCGTACGCTCGGGCCTGGGCCGGACGCCGAAGATGCGGCCCAGGAGGCCTTGGAGAAGCTGTTCGCGAACGCCGCGAACTACGACCCGCACCGGCCGACCCTCGCGTGGGCCCTCGCCGTCGTCGCTTGGGAGTGCAAGACCGTCGCTCGTCGACGTGGGCGTCGCCGCGAGCGGCCCCTCGACGACGGGGTAGGTGGACTCAGCGACTCCGCCCTCGGGCCTGAGGCCGCGGCCGAGGAGAGCGCCATGCTCGACGCGCTGCGCGGCGCGTTCGAGGCGCTCTCGGAGGAAGATCGGAGCACGCTCGTCTCCACGATCACGCGCGACGCGTCCGGACCCGCGAGCCCCGCGCTGCGCAAGCGCAAGGAGCGGGCGATCGAGCGACTGAGGCGAGCGTGGCGGAGGATCCATGGCGAGTAGACGGGACGAAGCGCGCGAGCGGGCGATGCGCGCCTACGAGGTCGGGCGAGCGGTGCGGGCGATCCCCCTCGCGGCGGCGCTCTCGTCGTTGCCGATCGTCGCGTGCTTGGCCGGGACGGGGGCCGCAACCGCCGCCGCCGTCGGTGCGGCGGTCACCGCAATCGTCTGGGCGTTCGGGTGGCGCGGCGGCGCGCTCGGACGCGCCATCGGGCCCGGCGCCTTGGCGGGCGTCGTGCCGCTCGCGCTCGCCCTCGCGAGCCGCTCGTACGGCCACGTGTGCACCGGCGGAGAGTGCGTCTCGCTCTGCATTCCGGCTTGCACCACCGGTGGCCTCGTCGCGGGCGTGTGGGTCGCGCGCGCCGCGCGGCGCTCCTCCTCGCGCGGCGTCTTCCTCGCGGGCGCGAGCGGGCTCGCGTTGCTCGTCGGCTCCCTCGGCTGCTCGTGCGTGGGCTATGGGGGCGTGCTGGGCCTCGCAGTCGGCCTCGCCACGACCGCGGTGCCCATCTCGTTGCTCGGGCGCCGCTCCGCCGCCTGAACGAACGCCAAGAGTTTGCCGAGTGATCGCGGGCGCGTTGCACGGCGGCCCTACGGTTTCGCGCATGGCCGATTGCATCCTCGACGAAGCGCTCCTCTATTGCCGTCGCACCCTCGACGAGCTCGGCAAGAACCCCGAGACGGACGCGCTGCGGGGCCGCCTCGCGGTGCTCGAGCGCGCCGCCTGGTCCCTCTCCGTCCTGCCCGCGCGCGCCGATCAGGTGCTCCGGGTGGCGAAGCTCGTGCTCGACCTCCGCGACGACGTGGCCGTGCACGGGTCGCGGGACTCGGCGGTGCAGCTCGTGACCGCTCGCGACCTCGCGAGCTGACGCGAATCGCGTCTCTGGGTCAGCGTCCCTCGGCGCGCGGGATTTCTCGGCCGTTCGCGCGCGGTTCTCGATGGACCGGCCCGTGCACTCGATCGCGCATGAGGCTCGCCGCACCTACACTGTGCACCGTTGTCGGACTGCTCGTGCTCGGAGGCGGTGGTTGCGCGTTCGAGCCCGGCGACGGCGACCACCACGAGAGCGACGAGCCGGTCGGCGCGACGAGCTCCGAGCTCACCGCGACCGATCCCGTGAGCTCCGCCGTGAGCCAGAGCTGCTCCACGACGTCGGTGAAGGGGCTCGCCCAGCAGCTCGTCGACGAGATCCAGTGCATGCGGCCGAACACACTAAAGCGCATCGACGCCGGAGCCGGCTTCGCGCTCGGCTCCGCCGTCTTCCCCTACCTGCAGACGCCGGCGGCGAACGCCCTCGTGGCGGCGAGGGCGGCGCGCGGCGGGACGATGAGCATCAACTCGGGCCTGCGCACCTTGCCGCAGCAATACCTCCTCTACCGCTGGTACCAGACGGGCCGGTGCGGCATCGGGCTCGCGGCGAAGCCGGGGCGCAGCAACCACGAGTCGGCCCTGGCCGTCGACATCAACGACAACGCGGGCTGGCGCTCGGCGATGGGGAGCAAGGGCTTCCGCTGGCTCGGCTCGAGCGATCCGGTGCACTTCGACTACACCGGCGCGGGCGCGGTGGACCTCCGCGGGCTGTCGGTGAAGGCGTTCCAGCGCCTGTGGAACCGCAACCACCCGACCGACAGGATCGCCGAAGACGGCGACTACGGGCCGATGACGGAGGCGCGCCTCGCGAAGGCCCCCGTCGGGGGCTTCGCGAAAGGTGCAACCTGCACGAGCCTCGGGCCGTCGGATCCAGGATCGACGCCGGAGGAGGCGCCGCCGCTCGGCGAGGTGCCCGTCGAGCCCGACGCCACCGAGCCGAGCTCCGAGCCCGCTCCGTCGCCGACGCCGAGCCCGGCTCCCGCGCCCATCCCCGACGCGCCCCAGTCCACCGGCTGCCAGGCCGCGCCCGCGGGCGCTCCCAGCGGCGCGCTCGCCGCGCTCGGCGTCGGGCTCGCGATCGCCGTCGCGCGCCGTCGCCGGCGGGGAGCGGCCGCGCGCGCGTGATACGCTGAGCGGGGAGTGAAGGCGCTCCCCGCCATCGTCCACGACCCGAAGGGCCCGATCGGCTGGAGGTTCGCGCCCTACGCCGTGGCCGCGGCGCTGGCCGTGGCCGCGGGCGCCGCGGGGGTCGTGTCGTGGCTCCCCGCGCTCGTCATGTTCACGCTGTCCGCGTCGACCGTCGCGATGGCTCCCCTGTTCCCGGGGCGCGTGCGCCCGCGACGCGGCACGGTGACCGTGGGCCCGGGCTCGGTGCATATCCGCTCAGGGATAGCCTCCCAGACGCTCCGCGTCGGCGACGTGACGGGGGCGTCCACCGCGCGGCTGGAGGGCGACCGCGTCGTCCTCTCGATCGCCCGCAGCTACCGCAGCGGCGTCCCGATCGCGCTCGAGCTCGAGTCGGAGCGTGACGCGGCCGAGGTGCTCGGCGCGCTGGGCGTGGGGAGGTCGGGCTTCGGCGCCGTCGCCTGGCCGCTCGAGCCTCGGGCGGAGGACTCGCTGCGGACGTACGCCTGGCTCGCGGCCGCCGGCGCGCTGGCGATCCTGGGGCTCGTCGCGTGGAAGTGGGTCGCGGGCTTCGGCGACGACGACCTCTCGGTCCTCGTGGTCGTCCTCGTC
The DNA here is from genome assembly GCA_016794325.1 of Myxococcales bacterium. Classification (GTDB taxonomy): domain Bacteria; phylum Myxococcota_A; class Polyangia; order Polyangiales; family Polyangiaceae; genus SXNL01. Next base: position 10,797 of record JAEUKG010000565.1, read on the forward strand.
GGCCTGGGGCTCGGCGTGCTCCCCGTCATCTCCGTCATCGATCGCATGCTCGGCCAGGTCCGGGGCCAGTCGCAGCTCGCCCTCCGCGGCGACGGCCTCCACGTCGCCACCCGCCAGGGGGCGCGCTGCATCCCGTTCCGCGACGTCCACTCGGTCGCCGAGGTCGAAGACCGCATGGTGATCACCGAGGCGAGCGGGTGGGTCACGGCGCTCCCTTTTCCTTCGACGAAGCTCCCGCGCGGGCTCTCGCGTGAGGATCGCGCCGTCGTGATGGCGCAGATCCGCTCGGCGGCGGCGCGCGCCCGCGGCCTCGGCGAGCTCCCCGCCGACACGACGGCGCTCGAGCCGCTCGCCCACCGCCCGGGCGAGCCCGCGAGCGACTGGCTCGCGCGCGTGGAGCAGGCCGCCAACGTATTCCGATCAGGATATCGTGGCGCGACGTTCGGCCCCGAGGACCTCTGGCGCGTCGCCGACGACCCGGACGCGGCCCCCGACCTCCGCGCCGCCGCCGCGCGCGTGCTCGTGCGGGTCGACGCGGGAGCACGCCCGCGCGTCGCCGCCCTCACCGAGGCGGTGCGCGATCCGCGGGCCCGGGCGCTGGTGCGCGCCGGCTGGGACGACGAGGCGGGCGTGACCGCCGAGGCCGAGGCGGCGCTCGAGGAGATCGCCGCGCGCCAGCAGCGCTCGTAGCGCGCTCAGCCGCCCCGCAGCACCGCCATGCGGACCATGTCGTAGTACTCGTCGCCGACCTTGTACTCGTGGCGCAGCACGCCCTCGAAGTCGAAGCCGAGCTGGAGGTACATCGCCTGCGCCTTGCGGTTGTCTTTGCGCACGATGAGCCACACCTTCTCGAGGCCGAGCTCGCCGAACGCGACGTCGAGGAGGGCGCGCACCGCCGCCGGGCCGTGGCCCTTGCCCTGCATCGCCTTGCGGACGGCGATGAAGAGGCGGCCGTTCTTGGCGGGCCAGTAGATCTGGTTGATGGAGCACTGGCCGACGTAGTCGTCGCCGTCGAAGATCGAGAACGCGCGGTCGTTCTTCGAGGCCACGAGCGCGCGGAGGTACACCTCCTCCTCGGCCTCGGTGATGTGGGCCTGGCGCTGGGCGAAATAGGCCATCACCTCGCGGTCGTTCACCCACGTCATCACGTGGGGCAGGTGCTCCACCGCGAGCGGGACGAGCGAGAGCGCCACGGCGGCCGTCCGCTCAGTCGAGCGTGTCGTCGCCGTCGACCAGCGACGAGTCGGGCGGCGGGTTGATCGACGGCGGCGCGGTGGGCTCGGGCGACACGAGCTTGCGCACGAGGTCCGCGCGGTTCGACACCGCGAGCTTGGCGTAGAGGCGGCGCACGTACGTGCGCACCGTGTTCTCCGACAGGCCGGAGATCGCGGCGACGTTGACGCCGCTGTAGCCGGCGACGAGGAGGCGCGCGATCTCGCGCTCGCGGCGCGAGAGGCCCTCCATCGCCGGCGCGCCCTGCTTCTCCTGGGGCTCGACGCGGATGACGGCGCAGCGGGCGCCGCCGAAGACGGGATCGCCCTCGATCTTCGACACCGCGACCACCGCGCCTTCGGGCAGGCGAGGCGGCGTCGGGAGCGCGTCGCCGCGGGCGCGGGCGGCGATGGACTGCTCGGCGGCGTCGACCACCTGCTCCGCCACCGGGACCACGTCGGCCTCCCACTCGATGCCGCGCTCGCGGTTGGCGGCCCAGATGACCGTCTTCTTGTCGCGGTCGACCACGAAGAGGGTGCCGGTGGTCTTGCCGAGGGCCCGGAGCGCCGCCGCCTCCTTGGACAGCTCGTCGTACGCGATCTGCGCGCGGGCCGCCGCGACGACGAAGGGGGAGAGCGCCTCGATCTTCTGGGTGTCGGCCTCCGAGAACGGGGGGTCCGACGCGCGCCGCTCGAGCCCGGCGATGCCGAAGAGCACCCCGCCCTCGTGCAAGAAGACGAGCATCACCTGGGTGAAGCCGTCCTTCTGCGAGTGCTCGGCGAAATACGGCAGCTTGAGCCGGTCGTCGTCGGGGTAGAGCTCGCCGCCGTGGTAGGTGCGGCGCGTGGTCTCGACCACGCTCTTGGTCTCGAAGCCGAACGCCTTCGTCAGCGGGAGGCCGTCCGTGCCACGCAGGGCCTGCGACGCGCCGTCGACGAGGCGCGAAGAGTCCCCGTACGCGCGGGTGTCCTGCGTGCCGAAGCACACGAACGCGCCGGGCGCGGGCACGAGGCGGAGCATCGCGTCCATCACGCGCCGCCGGAAGCTCGCCCGAGTCCCGGGCTGAACCACGAGAAGCTGAGCCGTCATCACGTCGTCGGTCGCCATCGCCGACGATGCTACCACCGTTGTGGACGCGCCGCGTCAGGCGCAAAGGAGACGGAGAATCGGCGGCAAATCGGCCAAACGCCGTGGCATACTCCGCCCATGGCGGACCAGCCTAACGACGCGCGCGCACAAGATCTGATCTTCGACTGGAACGAGGTCAACCGGAAGCGGCCTCTGATCCCGCCGGGCTTCACCTTGTTCGACGAGACGCTCCGCGACGGCTTGCAGAACCCGTCGGTGAAGGACCCGGGCATCGAGCAGAAGCTCAAGATCCTCCACTTGATGGAGGACATGGGCATCCACGAGGCCGACATCGGCCTCCCCGGCAGCTCGAAGCGCGCGTTCGACGACGTCTTGCGCCTCTGCAAGGAGGTCGTCGACTGCAAGATGAACATCAAGATCGCGGCCGCGGGGCGCACCGTCGTCTCCGACATCACGCCGATGATCGAGGTGTCGCAGCGCGCCGGCATCCCCGTCGAGGTCTACGCCTTCATCGGCTCGAGCCCGATCCGCCAATACGCGGAGGCCTGGGACCTCGACCTCATCGCCAAGCGCAGCGCCGAGGCCATCGACGTCGCGGTGAAGGCCGGCTTGCCCGTCGCCTACGTCACCGAAGACACCACCCGCTCGCGCCCCGACGTCCTCACCACCCTCTTCCGCACCGCCATCGACCACGGCGCGACGCGCCTGTGCCTCTCCGACACCGTCGGCCACGCGACCCCGGATGGCGTGCGCAACCTGATCCAGTTCACCAAGAACGTGGTCGCCGGCACCGGCGCCAAGGACATCGGGATCGACTGGCACGGGCACAACGACCGCGGCCTCGGCCTCGTGAACGCGATCTGGGCCCTCGAGTTCGGCGCCGACCGCGTGCACGCGACCGCGCTCGGCATCGGCGAGCGCGTCGGCAACGCGCAGATGGAGCTCGTGCTCCTGAACCTGAAGCTCCTCGGCCAGCTCGACCACGATCTCACCAAGCTCCTCGAGTACTGCGAGACCGTGGCCAAGGCCGTCGGCTGGCAGGTGCCGATCAACTACCCGCTCGTCGGCGCCGACGCGTTCCGCACCGCCACCGGCGTGCACGCGGCCGCGATCATCAAGGCCCTGCAGAAGGGCGACACCTGGCTCGCCGACCGCGTCTACAGCGGCGTCCCCGCCGGCATGTTCGGTCGCCAGCAGGAGATCGTCGTCGGCTTCATGAGCGGCGCGTCGAACGTGAACCACTGGCTCGCCGCCCACGGGGTGAAGTCCGACGACGCGCTCGTCTCCGAGATCATCAAGGAGGCCAAGACGCTCGACCACATCATGACCAACGACGAGATCTGGGGCGTCATCCGGCGCGTCCGCGGCGACGCCGCCGCCCCGAGCCGCGGCTGATGCGCGCCGTCCGCGTCCACGCCCCCGGGCCCGCCGAGGCCCTGCGGTGCGACGAGGTCGACGACCCGTCGCCCGGCCCCGGCGAGGTCGTGGTGCGGGTGGAGGTCGCCGGCGTCAACTTCATCGACACCTACAAGCGCTCGGGCCTCTACCCGGTGCCGCTGCCGTGGATCGTCGGCGAAGAGGGGGCAGGCGTCGTCCACGCGCTCGGCGAGGGCGTCACCGGCTTCGCCGTCGGCGACCGCGTCGCCTTCTACCCCTCCTCGTCGTACGCGGACTTCGCCCGCGTCCCCGCCGCGCGCGTGATCCCGATCCCCGACGGCGTGTCGGCGCGGGCCGCGGCCGCGGTGCTCCTCCAGGGGATGACGGCGCACTACCTCGCGATCGACACCTTCCCGCTCCGCCCGGGCCACACCGCGCTCGTGCACGCCGCCGCCGGCGGCACCGGCGCGCTCCTCGTGCAGCTCGCCAAGGCCGCGGGCGCGCGGGTCATCGCCACCGTCTCCACCGAGGAGAAGGCCCAGGTCGCCCGCGAGGCCGGCGCCGACGAATGTGTACTCTACACGCGTGACGACTTCGCCGCCGAGGCCAGGCGCCTCACCGACGGGCGCGGCGTCGACGTGGTGTACGACGGCGTGGGCAAGGCCACCTTCGACAGGTCGCTCGACGCGCTCGCGCTCCGCGGCACGATGGTGACGTTCGGCCAGTCGAGCGGGAAGATCCCGCCGCTCGATCCGCTCGTCCTCTCGAACAAGGGCTCGCTCTACCTCACCCGGCCGTCGCTCCACACCTACACGCACACCCGCGAGGAGCTCCTCGCGCGGGCAGGCGACGTGTTCGCGCGGGTCGCGCGCGGGGAGCTCCGGGCGCGGGTCGCGGCCGAGATCCCGCTCGCCGACGCGCGCCGCGCCCACGAGCTCCTCGAGAGCCGCGGCGCGCTCGGCAAGGTGCTCCTCGTCACGAGCTGATCGCGACGCCCCGCGAGCGCGCACGATCTGCGCGCCGGCGCCTCGCGCGGCGCGCGTCGACGAGCCTTGAGCCCGCCGCCGAGCCGCGCGTACCCTTGCGGTCATGAAGAACGCGTGGGGGGCGAGCGTGCTCGCCGTGTGTGCGCTCGTCGCGCTGGTGGGTTGCCCGAAGGGGAGCGCCGACGGCGGCGGGTGCACGAAGGACAGCGACTGCAAGGGGGATCGCGTGTGCGTGAGCGGCGCGTGCGCGCCGCCCTCGGGTCCCGGCGCCGCGGCCACCACGAGCGCGCACGCGTCGAGCTCGAGCTCGGCGGCGACCC
>JAEUKG010000573.1 GCA_016794325.1 Myxococcales bacterium
GAGGCGCCCCCGCGCGTCCGGCGCGCGCACGCCGACGCCCACGAGCTCGCCGCCCTCGACGCGCTCCACGTCCGGGCGCTCGACGGCGTGGTGGCCGAGGGCGTGCCGCTGGTCCGCCTCGCCGCGCTGTCGCACGACGTCTACAGCCTGCCGCTCCTCGACCAGATCGCCGAGAGCTTGATGAGCGGCGGCGTCTGAGGCGCCGCGCTCAGCCCTCTTCGGCCTCGGGCGCGCCCTTCCGCTTGCCGCGCCGCTTGTCGCGGTAGGCGACGCGGATGGGCACGCCCTCGAAGCCGAAGTGCTTGCGGAGCTGGTTGACGACGTAGCGCCGGTACGAGAAGTGGACGGCGTCGGGCGCGCTCGAGACGACGACGAAGAGCGGGGGCCCGGACTCGGCCTGGGTCACGAAGTACAGGCGCGGGGCCTTGCCGCCGCTCGTGGGGGGCGACCGCGTCGCGAGCACGCCCTCGAAGAAGCGGTTGAGCTCGCCCGTCGTGACGCGCTTGTCGAAATCAGTGTACACTGCACGGATCTTGGCGAAGAGCTCGCCCAGGCCGCGGCCGGTCTTGGCGCTGATCTTCACGATCGGGACGTACGGCGCGAAGGCGAGCTTCTCGCGGGCGTTCTCCTCGGCCTTCTTGATGGCCTCCTTGTCGAGGAGGTCGCACTTGTTGAGCGCGACGACCATCGCCCGGCCGCGGTCCTGGGCGAGGCCGAGGATCTTCGCGTCCTGCTCGGCGACGCCCTCGGCGGCGTCGGCCATCACGACGACGAGGTGCGAGCGCTCGATGGTGCGGATCGACGAGAGGACGCTCATCGACTCGACGGCGTCTTGGGCCTTCGTGACCTTGCCCTTCTTGCGGATGCCGGCGGTGTCGACGAACACGTAGCGCTCACCGTCGTGCTCCACGAGCGCGTCGATGGCGTCGCGGGTGGTGCCTGGCCTCGGGTCCACGATCATCCGGTCCTCGCGGAGGAGGCGGTTCAGGAGGCTCGATTTCCCCGCGTTGGGCCGCCCGATGACGGCGATGCGAGGCAGCTCGGCGTCGACGTCGTCGCCGGCGTCCGACGGCGGGAGGCGCTCGACGATCGCGGTCTCGAGCTCGGCCATGCCGCGCCCGTGGAGGGCGCTCACCGGGTAGACGTGGTCGACCCCGAGCCGGTAGAGCTCGAGGGCCTCGGCCTCGACGCGGGGCGAGTCGACCTTGTTCGCGGCGAAGAGGACGGGCTTCTTGGCGCGGCGGAGGAGCTCCACCGCCGCCCGGTCGGCGGAGGTGAGCTCCTGGGAGCCGTCGGCGACGAAGACGACGACGTCGGCCTCGGCGACGGCGGCCTTCACGTGGCCGGCGATTCCCGCCTTCATCGGGTCGTCGCTCTCGGGGTCGAAGCCGCCGGTGTCGACGAGGGTGTAGTCGCGCCCGTAGGCGGTGGTGGTCGCGTAGTGCCGGTCGCGGGTGATGCCCGGCTCGTCGTAGACGATGGCGAGCCGCCGCTTCGCGAGGCGGTTGAAGAGGGTGGATTTCCCGACGTTGGGCCGGCCGACGACGGCGACGATGGGCAACGTGAGCGCGGACGCGGGGACCTTGGGCTCGGGGCGGCGGGGGTAGTGCTTCATGTCTCTTCGGTGTCACCGCCATAGCCGAGATCGGATAGGGCGCGGGGGTTGTCTTGCCAGCCCGGGGTGGCGCGGACGAAGATCTCGAGGTGGACCTGGCGGCCCGCGAGCGCTTCGAAGCGCGCGCGGGCGCTCGTGGCGATCTGGCGCATGCGCTCACCGCGCTCGCCGAGGACGATCGCCTTGTGGCTCTCCTTGGCGACGTGCACGACCAGCCGGATGCGCGGCACGCGGCGGCTCTCGTCGTACTCCTCGACGACGACCGCGACCCCGTGGGGCACCTCCGCGCGCGAGGCGCGGAGGATCTGCTCGCGCACGTATTCGGCGGCGAAGTAGCGGAGCGGCCGATCGGTGAGCTCCTCCTCGGGGAAGATCGCGTCCCCCTCGGGGAGGTGGCGCTCGATCTCGGCGAGCAGGCGCTCGGCGCCGTCGCCGGTGCGCGCCGAGAGGGGGACGATGGCGGAGAACTCGCGGACCTTGGCCCAGGCCTCGAGGGTCGGCAGGAGCTTCTCCTTCGGGCGCACCGTGTCGACCTTGTTCACGACGAGGACGACGGGGACGGCGGCGGGGACGGTCGCGAGGATCTTGGTGTCGGCGGGCGAGGGGAGGGCGGCGTCGGTCACGAAGAGGACGACGTCCGCGCCCCGGGCGGCGTCTTCCGCGAGGGTGTTCATCCGCACGCCGAGCTTCGAGCGCGGGGCGTGGATGCCGGGGGTGTCGACGAAGACGTACTGGACGCCGCCTTCGGTGAGGACGCCGCTCAGCCGGTCCCGGGTGGTCTGGGGGTGGGAGCTCGTGATGGCGAGCGGCTCGCCGACGAGCGCGTTCATGAGCGTGCTCTTGCCGACGTTGGGGCGGCCGACGATGGCGACGCGGCCCGCGCGAGGCGGTGCCGGGCTCGGCCCGTCTGCCTCGGGCGCGCGCTTCTTCTTGGCCGACGAGCCTCGCTTCATGCGCGCCCCATACCATTTTTCCTGGAATTCCGCTGGCGTGCATTTCTCGTCGCCGGACGAGCGCGCGAAGGAGCGCGCGCCACGCCGCCTCCGCGCGCCGCCTCGAATTCGGCCGCCTCGGTGCGGCATCGCTTGCACCCGAGGCAGCGAAAACGGTAAGAAGTCTGCCCGGATAAGCCGCCTCCCCATGAGCGACCAAGACGAAGAGAAGGCGCCGGAAGCGCCGGCGGCCTCTGCCGCCGATCCCCCTCGTGAGGCCGAAGCCGCCTCGCCGCCCCCCCGCGCGTCCCAGCTGGCCCCGGTCGCCGAGAGCGCGCCCGCGGCGCCGGAGGCGTCCCGGTGGCCCCTCGCGGTCGCCGTGCTCGTGCCCCTCGCGCTCTTCTTCTTCGTGCCGCCGCTGTCGCGGAGCGGGCTCTGGGACCCCCACGAGCTGAACGTCGCCGACCTCGCCCGGCGGGTCGCGCTGAACCTCCACGGCGCGGCGGACCTCGCGCTCGACGGCGCCGACAACCGCCTGCCGGGCCTCGACGACCTCGGGCGGCCCCAGCTGCCGTTCACGTCGATCGCCCTCGGCTTCAAGCTCTTCGGGCTCCGCGAGTGGGCGGGGCGCCTGCCGCTCGCCCTCTGGGGCCTCCTCGGCGTGGTCTGCACCTACGGGTGGGTCTCGCGCCTCGTCGACAAGCGCGCCGGCGTCTTCTCGGCGGTCGCCCTGTCGACGATGCCGCTCTACTTCGTCCAGGCGCGCACGATGCTCGGCGACATCTGCATGATGTCGGCGCTGTCGATGTCGTTCGGCGGGCTCGCGGTCCTCGTGTTCGATCGCGACGCCCGGGGGGAGCGCCCGCTGCGGCCGCTGTGGCTCGCGATCGCGGTCGTCGGCCTGCTCGCGGGGTGGGGGACGCGCGGCGGCCTTTTGGGCATCGGCGTTCCTTGCCTGGGCGTCGGGCTCGCGTGGCTGGTCTCGATCGCGGGCGGGGGCCGGGCGCGGCTGCGGGTCGGCGTCGGCGAGATCGTGGCCGTCCTCGCCCTCCTCGGCGGGGCGTTCGCGCTCTTCATGAGCCTGCGCGGACTGTCGGAGGAGGTGACCGCGGTGAGGCCGGACGCGTCGCGCGCCGGCAAGCTCAACCTGTGGGTCGGCGCGCTCCTCAAGAACCCCGGCAAGTACCCCACGTTCGACTACTTCATCGGGCACATCGGCCACGCGCTCGCGCCGTGGAGCGGGTTCATCCCGTTCGCGATGGGCAGGCTCTTCGTCGCCCCGGTGGGCCCGAAGGGGCACGCGTTCGAGCGTGAGAGCGAGTCGCGGATGGCGATCCTCGTCGGCGCGGGGGTGTGTTTCCTCGCGCACGGCCTGCTCGCCGCCCGCACCGAGCTCATCGCCTTCTCGGGCCCTGCCATCCTCGCCGCGAGCGCGGGCATCGCCCTGCGCGACTACGAGCGGGGCGCCCACCCGTCGGTCGCGGTGGGGGTCGGCACCGGCGTGTTCCTCGGCGTATTCCATCATGATTTTCATGGTTTGCCCGACAAGGCCTACCAGGCCTTCGCGGTGCTCGGCGCGACCTTCCCCGAGTCGTTCAAGGACAAATCGTACCTCCTCTGGACGGTGGTGCTCGTCGGCTTCGCCGGCATCGCGTTCTTGACGTGGGTCGAGCGCGACTCGGAGCGAAAGCCGTTCGATCCCGATCGCTACTCGGGCGTCGTCCGCGCGCTGCGCGACGCCTGGGACGGCCTCCTCTCGCTCGCCTATTTCGCGATGGTCGCCGGCGCCTCGCTCGCCGGCCTCGCGATCTGGGTCGGGACGCGCACCCACGCGAAGTGGCTCCCCAACCTGTCGTCGCAGATCCGCGAGGGCGTGCTCAACGCGTGGTGGGTGACCGCGTTCCTCCCCATCGCGGCGATCCTCGGCATCTACTTCTGGTGCGACGTGTGGCTCTGGGCGTTCGGCAAGCGGGAGCCGGGGGCGAGCTCCGCGCGCGTGCGCTGGACCCGCGGCTTCGAGCCGTTCGAGGATCTCTTCCGGCGCGCCAAGGAGACCAAGGGCGACACGCGGTGGGTCTCGTACCTCGTGCTCTTTCCGCTCATGTACCTGCAGGTGCCGGTGCTCGTCTTCGCCGGGCTCTACAAGGCGGGGGTCAAGCCGCTCGTGGCGGGCGCGCTCGCGGTGCCGTCGGGGATCTTCGCCTTCCTGCTCCTCGCGGTCGTCGCCGATCTCGTGCGCCAGAGCCGCGCCGCGTTCCTCGCGACCTTCGCGACCGTCACGGGGGCGATCCTGTGCTTCGCGTATTACCCCGCGCTCGCGAACCAGCTCTCGCCCAAAGAGGTGTTCGAGAGCTACCAGCGGGTGAAGTCGGGCAACGAGCCGCTCGGGCTCTTCGGCGTCGGCGGCCGGACCGCGGCGTATTACGCCGGGGGGCAGCCGCCGAGCTTCCGCGACGCGCAGTCGGCCTACGACTGGCTCGCGTCACCGGGCGAAGGCAACCGTCGCTTCCTCGCGATCAGCTCCGGGGAGCTCGCGCGGCTCAACCACATCTACCGGCAGAAGAACCGCGCGAACCTCCCCGTGATCGACGCGCGATCGAGCCAAATTTACCTGGTCGCGTCGAAATACCGCCCCGACGAGGCCGACCAGAGCCCCATCTCGAAGATCATCGTCTCCGCGCCCCCCAAGCCGCAGCGCAAGCTCGACGTCAACCTGGACGACAAGCTCCAGGTGCTCGGGATCGACATCCTCGAGAGCGGGTCACGCAAGCCGGTCGACGCGGTGCGCGCCGGCAAGAAATACCGGATGGTCACCTACTACAAGGTGCTCGCGCCGATCACCAACGAGTGGGAGGGGTTCATCCACATCGACGGCTATCACCGTAGGCACAACGGCGATCACAAGCCGATGGATGGGAAGTATCCGTTCGCGTATTGGCTCGAGGGCGACATCATGGTCGACGACCACGAGTTCTCGCTCGAGCCGAACTTCACGCCCGGCTCGTACACGATCTACTTCGGGCTCTTCGTCGGCGACACCCGCTTCAAGGTCAAGAGCGGGCCGAGCGACGGCGACAACCGGATCGTCGGCGGCGTGCTCACGGTGCAGTGACCGCGAGCACGCCCCGGCGAAGGCCTCGGCGGCTCAGGTGATGCGCTTTCGCTTGAGCATCTCCACGAGCGTCGTGCGGTTGATGCCGAGCAGGCGGGCGGCGCGGTTCTTGTTGAAGCCGGTCCGCGCGAGCGCCTGACGGATGAGCCCGTTCTCGTAGCTCTCCACCGCCGCCCGGAGGTCGATGCCCGCCTCCGGCAGCTCGGGCGCCGCGGGGACGTCGCGGGAGCCGACCTTCACCTCGGTCGGCAGATCGCTCGCCTCGACCTCGGGCCCGGCGGCGAGGAGCGACGCGCGCTCGAGGGTGTTCTCGAGCTCGCGGATGTTCCCCGGCCAGTCGTACCGGCGGAGCGCCTCGCGCGCCCCCGCCGAGAGCCCGACGAGCTCGGGCCGCCCGCAGCGCTCGCGGGCCTGCTCGAAGAAGTGCTCGGCGAGCGCGGGGATGTCGTCCGGGCGCTCGCGGAGCGCCGGGAGGTGGAGGTGGATGACGTTGAGCCGGTAGTAGAGGTCCTCGCGGAACCGCCCCTCCCGCACCCACGCCACGAGATCGCGGTTCGTCGCCGCGACCACGCGCACGTCGCAGGGGATCGAGCGGGTCTCGCCCACGGGGGTGTACTGCCGGTGCTGGAGCACGCGGAGGAGCTTCACCTGGAGGGCGAGCGGGAGCTCGCCGACCTCGTCGAGGAAGAGCGTGCCGCCCTCGGCTGCGGCGACGAAGCCTTGCCGGTTCGCGGTCGCGCCCGTGAAGGCGCCCTTCACGTGCCCGAAGAGCTCGCTCTCGAGGAGGTTCTCGGGGATGGCGCCGCAGTTGACGGCGACCAGCGGCCCGTCGCGCCGCGGGCTCGCGTCGTGGATCGCCGCGACGACGAGCTCCTTGCCGGTGCCGCTCTCGCCGGTGACGAGCACGGTGCACCGCGACGCGGCGATGCGATCGATGGTGCCCATCACGTCCCGGAGCGCCGGGTGGCTGCCGATGATCTTCCCGCGGCTGGTCGGCCGGAGGGTCGACCGCGGCGGCGGCGGCGGATCGCTCTCGATGTCGTGCGTCAGTGTCTGGGGGGCTTCGAGCACGGCGCTACTCCTGTCCGATCGCGGCGCGGAGGCGGTGGATCGCCTCGGTGTGGAGCTGCGAGATCCGCGACTCGCTGACGCCGAGGACGGCGCCGATCTCGCGGAGGGTGCAGCTCTCTTGGTAATAGAGCGCGAGCACGTGTTGGAGCTTCACCGGGAGGTGGGTGATGGCGTCCGACAGCGACTCGACGAGCTCGCGCTTGCTCGCCGCCTCGTCGGGCGGCGCCTCGTGCGAGACGACGTCGTGTCGATCTACGTCCACGAGCTCGAGCCGGTTCATCCCGGTGCGCGCGAGCTCGGCGAGCGTCTTCTGGTACGCCTCGGCGGTGATGCCGAGCCGCTCCGCGATCTCTCCCTCTTCCGGCGCGCGCTGGAGCTCGCCCGTCAGATCGCGGATCGCCCGCGCGACGCGCCGCGAGGTGCCGCGCGCGGCTCGGGTCGCCGGATCGAGGGTCCGCAGGTAGTCGAGCATCGCCCCGCGCACTCGGTAGAGGGCGTAGGCCTCGAACTCCGAGGTCGGCATCGACGGCGCGCGCTTCTTCGCCTCGAGGAGGCCCATCCACCCGTAGCCGACGAGGTCGGCGACGTTGACGGTTCGAGGGACGCGGCGCGCGAGCCGCATGGCGGTGCGACGAATGAGCGGAAGGAAGCGGTCGTGCTCGTCGCGCGTCAGACCGACGGCCGATTCTCCTTCGGCCCGGGGGTGTTGCGCTGTGCTCATGTGGATAGGTCCTGTTCTTGGCGCAAGGTACGCGGAGGCACCGATTGCAAGGGCCTTGCCGACGCCGCGCGCGCGGTTGATCGCCGGAATTCGCGGATCCCTGGCCGGCGCGCGTCAGCCGGTTGACTCGTTCGCCACGGTCGTGGCGGCCGAACCTGACGGTCCCGGCGCCGCCGTCGGGAGCCGACGCCGCGATGCGACGACGGACCTAAAGAGCGCGCCCGGACGGCCGTTCTGTCTCCACACAAGGAGCTTTCGATGAAGACCTCGGACCTTATCGACAAGGACGAAACCGCCCCCACGTCCGCTGCGCCGCCGCAGGCCGAGCGCTCGGTCTCCGAGTCTTCGCCGGTGCGTCTCACCAAGACGCCTCCGCCGAGCGAGAAGATCGCGCGGCTGCGAGCCCTGCTCGCGACCGGGGCCTACGTGGCCGACCACGTCATGATCGCGCGTCGCGTCCTCGAGATGGACGATCTCGACGGCGACGAGGCGGGGACGAGCGCGCTCGCCGAGCACGCCGCCGAAGGTGAGCCCAAGTCGGGGACCTACCCGAGCCGGGCCGTGGGATGAGCGCGCCGTCGGCGTGACGGAGCTCGTGTGAAGGTGATCCTCATCGTCGACGACGACGCGCCCGTGCGGCGCTCCCTCCGGCGAGCGCTGATGGGCGCCGGGGTGGAGGATCTCCTGCTCCTCGAGGCCGAAAACGGCCTCGAAGGCCTCGAGATGGCCCGGGCCCGAAACCCCGACGTGATCGTCTCCGACTGGAACATGCCCATCCTCGACGGCCTCGAGCTCCTGCACGCCTTGCGTCGCGAGGGGCGGACGACGCGGTTCGTCCTCGTCACCGGCTTCCCGACCGACGACACGCGTCGCGCGGCCGCAGACCTCGGCGCGGACGCCGTGCTCGAGAAGCCGGTCCCCGTCGACGAGCTCGTGCGCGCGGTGATGGGGATCCTCGGCTGAGCGGCCGCGATCGCGAGGAGCGACGGACGGCGGAGCGGGCGCGGGCCCGCGTCGCCGCGTTCGCGCGTTCCATCGCGCGCCCCCGCGCTCCGTCGGCGCACCGGCGCGGCCCGACGGCGGCCGCCCGACGTGCGCCGGCGGCGCGACGCGCGGCGCGCGCGGCGCGCGCAATCG
>JAEUKG010000637.1 GCA_016794325.1 Myxococcales bacterium
GCCCGCCCCGACGGGGCCACGACCCTCGTGCACCTCCGCGGCTCGCCCTCGACGCTCTACGGGCGCGCCCCCGGCGAGGCGACGTGGAAGCTCGTGTGCACCTCACCCTGCGACCGCGGCGTCCCCACCGCCGCGCGCTACCGCGTCCACGGCGCGAACGGCCAGGACGAGCTCTCGCTGCCGCCGACCTCGGCGACGGTCACGGTGGGCTCGCGCTCGACGCCCGCGTTCCTGCTCGGCGTCGGGCTGATGGTCGTGAGCAGCGTCGCGCTCTCGGCGGCGTACGTCGGCGCCGTGTCCAGGGCTCCGGGGCGGAGCGCGCCCGGCTGGGTCGGCCCCACCGCGATCGCGGGAGCGGGCGGCCTGATCGTGGGGTCGATCGGCTTCGTCTGGGGGGTCCGCACCGGCGTCGAGGTGACGCCCGGCCCCTGAGGCCCCGCGAGGGCGCGCCCTCGTCAGCGCGCGACGAGCGATCGCGCGAGGGCGACGAGGGCGAGGGCGAGGAGCCCGAGGTTGAGGGTGAAGGTGAGCTGGACGCCCGGGGCGCGCGCGATCGTGCCCGGCTGCAAATATCCCCACCAGTATAGCATGCGCGCCGCCGCGAAGAAGACGCAGGCGACGGGGATCAGCCGCACCTCCGCCGGGTCGAGCAGGGCGGCGAGGCCGAGCACGACGATCGCGAGCCACGCGAGCTGCTCCAGCGTGTTCTGCATGACGCGGCAGTGGATCTTCAGGCGCTCGCTCTCGCCGCCCGCGACCGGGTTGTGCGAGCCCTCGATGAACCGGGCCCCGGCGATGGTGCAGCAGACGGCGACGTAGGGGAGGAGGGCCACGACGAGCCAGCGCGCGGCGAGCGACAGCCGCGCGCCGACGTCGCCCATCCCCGCGATCGGCGGCAGGGCAGCGTACGCGCCGCCGATCACCGCGAAGGTGCCCGGGATCGTCACCCAGACCGAGCGCGCGATCAGGCGCTGCCTTACCCCTTTGTCGGCGAGCGCCGCGTCGTTGGTCACGCGGCGAGCGTACCTCCGCCCGCGGGTGGGTCGGAAGGGTCGAGCGGTCAGCGCCAGCGGATCGGCGCCCAGATCTCGAGCTCGCCGGGCTTGCCGTCCCGCGGCGGACCGAACGAGGCGCCGTCGAGCACCCGGACGACGCACGCGGTCAGCTTGGTGAGATCGGGGGACTTCGGCCGGCCGCCGACCCAGCAGTTCATGGAGTTCACCCGGGTCTGCACGACGTCGCCGGTCGCCGGGTCGACGTTCATGAAGATCGTCAGCGTCATCGACGGGCTGGTGTCGCCGACGCACGGCGAGAGCGACACGCCGCGCAAGCAGGCGGTGATCGCGGGGGTGTACCTCTGGAACGTAGCCAGGTCGCGGGGGCGGTCGGGATCGCTCCGGTACGTCCCCGTGGACCAAGGCCCGAGCGACGGCGTGAGGGGCGCGGCGATCGAGGCGTCGCGGGGCGCGGCCGGCGCGCTCGCGTCGCCGCTGCTCGCGTCGCTGGTGCTGGTCGCGGCGGACTCGGTCGGAGGGGGAGCGGCGTCGAAGGCGGCGCTGACGTCCGCGGGCTCGGGGACGCTGGACGCCGTCGTCACGGGGGTGGTCGCCCCGTCCTTCGGCGCGCGGCTGCCGAAGGCGGCGGCGCCCGCGCCCAGGCCGATCGCGACGGCGAGCGCGCCGGCGAGGACGCCGACGATCGCGAGCCCTTGCCGCCTCGGGGCGGCGGGGGGCGTGGCGGTCACGCGCGGCGCGTCTCCCGCGGCGGTCGGACGGGGCGCGTCCTCCGCGGTCGTCGCCACGTCGTGGAGCCCCACCGTGGTCGCGGTGGCGCTCGCCGCGGGATCGATGGAGTCGGCGAGGGTCGGCGCGGCCCCGCCGCGCGCGGCCTCGATCGCCGCGAGCATCGCCGCGCCGTCCGCGAAGCGATCGCGCGGCGAGATCGCGAGCGCCCCCTCCACGATCCGCACGACCTCGGGGCCGAGGCTCGGATCGACGGCTGCGATCGGCGTGAGATCGCCGCGCATGAGGGACGCGACGACGTCGCCGGGGGTGCGCCCGACGACGGGGAATCTCCCGGTGAGCGCCTGGTACAAGACGACGCCGAGCGACCACACGTCCGACGGAGGGCCGAGATCCGCGGACCCGATCGCCTGCTCGGGCGACATGTACGCGATCGTGCCGAGCACGGCGCCCGTCGTCGTGTGCCCAGCGCCCACGAATTTCGCGACGCCGAAGTCGAGCAGCTTCACCACGTCGACGCCGGCCTGCGTCTCGACGAGGAACACGTTCGCCGGCTTCACGTCGCGGTGCACGAGCCCCGCCTCGTGGGCGGCGGCGAGCGCGCTCGCGCACTGCGAGGCGATCGCGAGGGCGCGCGCGGGCGGGAGCGTCGTGCGCCGCCCGATCTCGTCGGCGAGGGTGCGGCCCTTCAGCCGCTCCATGACGATCGCCGCGGGCGCGCCCTCGGCGGTGGCGGGGCAGAAGTCGGTGACCTGCACGATGTGGGGATGCGCGAGCTTGGCCGCGGCCGCCGCCTCACGAAAGAAGCGCTCGGCCGCGCTCGTGTCGCCGGGGTCGACGGTCATGACCTTGAGCGCGACGGGGCGGCCGAGGGTGACGTCCGTACCCTCGTAGACCGCCCCCATCCCGCCTTCCCCGAGGAGCGCGCCCACGCGGTAGCGCCCTCCGAGGACCGTCCCCGCCAAATCCGCCGTCACCGCCCGAGGATACCACGCCCCCGCGGGGCTCCGGCGGTGACGCTCAGAGCTTGGAGAGCTTGTCTTGCGTCTCCTTGATGAGGCGGTCGGTGTCGCGGATGAGCGCGTCGACCTTCCCTTGCTCGCGCATGATCTGAGCCTTCGAGCGCCCGATCTCGGCGATGACGTCCGGGGCGGTGAAGATCTGAGTCCCCCAGTTGTAGGCCTTGCACACCTGGCCGACGATCGGGATGTAGCTCACGACGCCGCTGCTCCCCGGCGTGTTCGACTTCGCGGTCACGGCCGCGGTCTGGAGCGCGATCGCCGCCACCGCGCCTTGGACCTCCTTGTTGCGCGCGAGGTAGGTGGTGATCTCCTTGGACGTGAAGCCGACGCGCGAGCACTGGTAGGCGAACGTCCCCGCCGAGCACGCGCCCTTGGCCGTCCCGAGGAGCTTGCCCACCGCCATCGCCTCGAGCGCAGCCACGGTGCACGTGCCCGCGAGCTTCAGGGTGAAGTTGTCGGTGACGCCGAGGAGCTTCTTCTCGGCCGCGTCGAGCTCGGCGTATTTCCCGCTCAGGATCGACTTGAAGCCCATGAGCTCGGCGCGGTTCTGCTGGAGCGCCGCGAGGACGGAGAGGAGGTACGCGCGGTCCTCCTGCTTCTGGCAAAAGGAGGTCGCGGCGACGACGTCGCAGGTGGGCGCGCCGGCGTCGCGCGGGGTCGAGCCGATCGGACCCGGCGTCGGGATCGGCGCCCCGGCGTCGCGCGGGGTCGACGCCGACGCGGCCGGCGCGCTCGCGACCGGAGTCGGAGCTGCCGTCGCCGTCCCTGCCAGCACCGCGAAACCACCGAGGAGCCCCAACACCGCGATCGAGCGCTTCAAATTCATCTTCGTAAGACCTCCGGAGGCAGGGCATTGCACCCCGGATGCCACCCGGCCTCGCCGCGAAACCACTCGGGTTTCGCCCGGGGTGGCGCTGGTCTTGGCCAAACGTTGCCAGCCGCGGGCGAGCCGTTGCCCACGCCGATGGATGGGGCGCGCAGGCTCCGCTTCGACGCGATCGGGCAGGGGCACGGGCACGGGCACGGGCACGTTCGACGCCCTACGGGCTCCTAGCCGTCGATGCCGTGCTCCTTGATCTTGTGGGCGAGGGTCCGCAGCGGCAGGCCGAGCGCCTCCGCC
>JAEUKG010000645.1 GCA_016794325.1 Myxococcales bacterium
GCCCGCCCCCGCGTCCGCGCCCGCCCGCGCGTCCGCCCCCGCCTCCACGCCCACTCCCTCCTTCACGCCGAAGACGCCGTTCGCCATCGAGCCCACGATGCTCACGCGGGCCAAGGAGCCCCCTCAGCGCTCGCTCCTACCGAAGATCCTCGCGGTGGTCGCGGCAGCGACGGTGCTCGCGATGCTCGTGGTCACGGTGACGTTCCGCCTCGCGAGGCCGGGCTCGCGCGCGCCGGCCGCGGGCGCCCAGCCGGCGCCAGCGGCGTCGGTCGACGCCGGAAGCTCCGAAAAGAGATAGTCGGCGCTGACACCGCGACCGGTTGCGTTGAGATCGTTCGAGAGGTCGAGGCGGCGCCGAGGCGCGCGCGGAACAGCCTCCCGGCTTTGAGCACGCACCGCAGGCGCCAACGACGAGATCTCGGACGAGATCAATGCAAACGGTCGCGGTGTTAGCCTCGCTCGACCCGGTTCTTCCCCGCCGACTTGGCCCGGTACAGCGCCGTGTCCGCGCGCTGGAGCATCGCCTCGAGCGTCTCCCCGGCTGCCTGCTCCGCGACGCCGACGCTCACGGTGAGGTGCAGGCGCTCGGCGCCGGCCTCGAACGTCTCGGCCGCGACCGCGGCCCGCAGGCGCTCCGCGGCCTGGGCGGCCTGCGCGAGATCGGTCTCCGGCATCAGGAGCGCCAGCTCTTCGCCCCCGTAGCGGGCGAGCACGTCGCTCGCGCGGAGGTGCTTCTTCGAGGCGCGCGCGAAGGCGCGGAGCGCCTCGTCTCCGACGCCGTGGCCGTAGCGGTCGTTGACGGCCTTGAAGTCGTCGGCGTCGATGATCGCCACCGACAGGGGCCAGCCGTGGCGGGCCGACAGCTCGCGGAGCTGGGCGCCGGTCTCGAAGAAGTGGCGCCGGTTGAAGAGGCCGGTGAGCGCGTCGCGGATCGACAGATCCCGCAGGCGCGCCTCGGTCTCCTTCTGCTCGGTGAGGTCGGCCAGCGACACCATGAGGACGTCCTCGCCGTGCAGCGTCATGCGCCGCCCGCCCATCAGCGCCCAGAAGGTGCGCCCGGCGTGGCTGCGCAGCTCGGCCGAGAAGCCGTCGACGTGCCCCTTGGCGCGCACCGCGTCGACGAGCGCCCTGCGGTCCTCGCGGCGCACGTAGAAGTCCGGCGCCTCGCGGCCGACGAGCTCGCCGATCGGGAGCTCCAGCATGTCGGCGGCGCGCTGGTTGGAGAAGCGCACCACGCCGGTCTCGAAGTCGCTGACGACGATGGGGAAGGGCGCGGCGTCGAGCATGTGGCGGAGCGTGAGCGCCGCGTCCTCGAGCAGCGCGGCCGCGCGGCGGGTCGCGGTGATGTCGTGCACGCCGACCACGAGCGCGAGGTCGCCCTCGAACGCGATGACCGACGCCGACAGCGACGCCCAGAAGCGCTTGCCCGACCGCGTCTTGAGCTCGGCCTCGAAGTTCTCGAGGCGCCCGGTGTCGCGCGTCGCCTTCACGAGGTGCCGTCGGTCCTCGGCGCGCACCCAGAAGTCCGGCGCGAGCTGCCCCACCGCCTCGGGGAGGCCGACCTCGAACATCGCCGCCGCGCGCTGGTTGACGAAGAGGACGCGCTGGTCGCCGAGGCGCGTCGCCACGAGCGCGACCGGCGACGCGTCGAAGAGGCGCTTCTGCGCGGCGCGCGAGGCCTCGAGCTCGGCGGTGCGCGCCTCGACCAAGCGCTCGAGGCCGTCTTTGAGGCTCTCGAGCTCGCGCGACTGGGCGGAGCGATCGGCGGCGATCGTCGCGGTGCCGACGAGATCGGCGAGGGTGCCGGCGATGAGCTGCTCGTGCGGCAAGAAGCGCCGCCGCGGGCCGATGTGCTCGTGGCACAAGACGCCGTGGAGCTCGCCCTGCACGAAGAAGGGCGCGTCGAGGAGCGACGTGATGCCGAGCGGGGCGAGGTAGCTCGCCCCGAGCTCTCGCGTCCGCGCGTCGCCGAGCGCGTCGTGGGCGGCCACGGTGCGCGCCTCGCGGAGCGCCGCGAAATACGCGGGCGCCGCCTGCTCGTCGAGCGCGGCGCCGCGGGTGTGGCTCGCGCTCTCGCGGTCGAACATGTCGACGCACTCGATGCGCGCGCCGGCCTCGGCCAGCACCCAGACGCTCGCCCGCCGCACCTGGAGGAGGCGGGTGGCCGCCTCGGTGATCTTCTCGAGCGCGGGGCCGATCTCGCCCCGCAGGAGCTCGTCGGAGCGCAGGAGCGCCGCGATCTCCTTGTGCTGCTCGGCGAGCTCGTCGAGCGACGGCGGCCCGCTCGAGGGCGGCATCGACCCCGCGGGCGTCTCGCTGCGACCGCCGGTCACTTCGCCGCCCTCGCCCCCGTCACGCGCGCCTGCCCGCGAGCGCCTCGACGATGGCGCGGTCGCCCTGGAGGGCGACGCGTTGCATGTAGAATGCAAGCCCGCGGCGCCCGCCGAGCTCCTCGCCGCCGCCGGCGCGCCCGGGGCCGCCGTGGATGAGCTGCGGCATCACGGTGCCCGGGGGCACGGCCTGGGCCGCGATCTTCGACGAGCCGATGGTGACGCGGCCGTGGAACGGCGCGAGGCCGAGCACCGCCTGCGCGAGGAACTCCTTGTCGTCGCTGTAGACGCTCGACACGAGGCCGCCGCCGCCCCACGACACGAGCTCCGCGGCGCGCGCGCCGGTGCCGTCGTACGGCATGACGGTGGCCACGGGCCCGAAGACCTCGTGGTTGTGGATCGCGTCCGCCGCGCTCGGCGCCTCGCACACGAGGAGCGTCGGCGAGACGAAGAAGCCCTTGCCCTTCTGCCCGCCGATCGGGGTGACGTCGGCGCCGGTGCCGAAGACGACCTTGCCCGCCGACGCGAGCTTGTCGATGCCGGCGAGGACGTCGCGCTTCTGCTGCGCCGTCGCGACCGGGCCCATCGTGACGTCGGCGTGCGAGGGGTCGCCGACCTTGATCGCGGAGAGGCGCTCCTTGAGCGCGTCGACGACCTCGGCCACGCGGTCCTTCGGCGCGTAGACGCGGCGGATGGCGGTGCACTTCTGCCCCGTCTTCTGCTGCACGTCGCGGGCGACGTCGGCGAGGAAGAGGTTCCACACGTCGGAGCCGACCTCCACGTCGGGCCCGAGCACCGCGGCGTTGAGGCTGTCGGCCTCGACGTTGACCCGCACCGAGTGGGCGATGACGCCCTTGCCGGCGCGGAGCAGCTGCCCGGTCGAGCTCCCGCCGGTGAAGGCGAGCACGTCCTGGCCGCCGACGTGGTCGAGGAGGTCGCCGGCGCCGGCGCACAAGAACGAGAGCGCGCCCTCGGGCATCGCCCCCGACTCGACGAGGAGCTCGACGATGCGGTGGGCGACGAGCCCCGTCGACGTCGCGGGCTTCGACACCACCGGCATGCCGGCGAGGAGCGCGGTCGCCGCCTTCTCGGCCAGGCCCCAGGCGGGGAAGTTGAAGGCGTTCACGTGGACGGCCGCGCCCACCCGGGGAAGAAACACGTGATCGCCCCAGAGCCGCGGGCTCCGGCCGAGCTGGACGCCGTCGCCGTCGGGGAGGACGTGGCCGTCGGGGAGCTCGGCGGCGAGGTCGGCGTAGGCGGCGAGGGTGCCCCAGGCGCCGTCGATGTCGAACTTGCCGTCGGAGCGCGTGTTGCCGCCGTTCTGCACCGCGAGGCCGATGAGCTCGTCGCGCTTGGCGTGGATGGCCTTGCTCATGGCGCGGAGCATCTCGCCGCGCTGGCGGAAGGTCATCGCGCGCAGGCTCTTGCCGCCGACGTCCCGCGCGAACGAGAGCGCCGCCTTCATGTCGACGCCCTCGGTGGACGCGCGCGCGATCTCCTCTTCGGTCGCCGGGTTGACGAGCGCGGCGTGTTTGCCCGTGCCCGCGACCCACTTCCCACCCACGT
Source organism: Myxococcales bacterium (assembly GCA_016794325.1). Lineage (GTDB taxonomy): Bacteria > Myxococcota_A > Polyangia > Polyangiales > Polyangiaceae > SXNL01. The sequence continues at coordinate 3,897 of JAEUKG010000645.1, forward strand.
AGCTCTTGAGCTCCATCATGACGTCCTCGTCCTCGCAGTGCTCGTTCGTCCTTAGCACACAGCCTCGACCACCCGCGCCGCCGCCTCGAGGGCGGTGACCCCGGAGGTCTCCACGATCACGCGCGCTCGCGCGTAGGTCTCCTTGCGGGCGGCGTAGATCGCGCGGAGCTCCGCCATCGCCCGCGGCCGCCCGGCCATCGGGCGCCCGTCGCCCTGCGCCACCACCCGATCCCAGTGGTCCTCGGGCCGCGCCTTGAGCCACACCGTCGTCGTGCGGTCGCGCAGCAGCGCCCACGTCTCGCGGTCGTTCACGATCGAGCCGCTCGTCGCCACGACCGCGCGCTCTCCCTGGTCGAGGAGGCGCGCGAGGACCTCGCGCTCGGCGCGCCGGAAGTACTCCTCGCCGTGCACCTCGAAGATGGTCGACAGCGTCATCCCCGCCTCTTGGGCGACGAGGGCGTCGAGCTCGACGAAGGGGACGCCGAGCTTCTTCGCCACCGCCTTGCCCACCGTGCTCTTGCCCGCGCCGCGGAGGCCCACGAGGGCGATGACGCCTCGAGGCGCCGCGCCCCGCTCGCCCTCGGCGAGCAGCGCCGCCGCCGTGGTCCCGAGCGCCTCGCCGACGTCCTCGAGCCGCGCGACCGAGATGTTGCCGTCGCCCGACTCGAGCTGCACGAGGAAGCGCTCGCTCACGCCCGCCCGGCGGCCGAGCTCGCGCAGCGTGAGGCCGCGCTCGCTCCGCCGCTCGCGGACCGCGAGCCCGAGCGCGCGGAGGAGCGCCGCCCGCGCGCGCGGCTTCTCGGCTCGTTCGCTTGATGCAGTATAGTTCATCGGCGGCTGGGTCAGTGCGCACTATACTACTTGCGGGGGGGCGGGTGTCGAGCTAGATCTGCGCTCAACCCCATGGCCGCGCACGAAAACGCACCCCAGGAACCCGTTCGCTTCGAGACCCACCCCGATCGCTACCGCCACTGGCGGCTCGACTTCCCCGCCGAGCACGGCGGCAAGGTCGCGCGCTTGGTGATGGACGTGAAGGAGGACGGCGGGCATCGCCCCGGCTACCCGCTCAAGCTCAACTCGTACGACGTCGGCGTCGACATCGAGCTCGCCGACGCGATCCAGCGGGTGCGGTTCGAGCACCCCGAGGTGCGCGCTTTCGTGGTGACGAGCGAGAAGGACCGCATCTTCTGCTCGGGCGCCAACATCTACATGCTCGGCAGCTCCACCCACGCGTTCAAGGTGAACTTCTGCAAGTACACCAACGAGACGCGCCTCTATCTCGAAGAGGCGAGCGCCGAGAGCGGCATCCCGACCCTCGCCGCCCTCAACGGCACCGCCTCCGGCGGCGGCTACGAGCTCGCCCTCGCGTGCGACGAGATCGTCCTCGCGGACGACGGCTCGAGCGCGGTGAGCTTCCCCGAGGCGCCGCTCCTCGGCGTGCTCCCGGGCACCGGCGGGCTCACCCGCGTGGTCGACAAGCGCAAGGTCCGCCGCGATCTCGCCGACGCGTTCTCGACCATCGCCGAGGGCGTCCGCGGCAAGCGCTCGGTGGAGTGGGGCCTCGTCGACGAGGCGCCGCCGAAGGCGAAGTTCGAGGAGGCGGTCAAGCGGCGTACCGCGGCCCTGGTCGAGCGCAGCAAGCGCCGGCCGCACCCGCCGGTGCGCCTCGGGCCCCTCGAGGCCAAGCGCACCGAGGCCGGTGTAGAATACAAGTACGTCACGCTCGCCCTCGACGCCGCCGCTCGCACCGCGACGCTCACCGTGCGCGCGCCGGCGGGCAAGGAGGCGGAGACGCCGGAGGAGCTCGCCAAGGCCGGCGACCAGGCGTGGGTCATCCGCGCGTTCCGCGAGCTCGACGACGCGCTGCTCGAGCTCCGCTTCAACCGCCCCATCATCGGGGTGGTGGCGCTCAAGGCCGAGGGCGACGCCGAGCGCGTCCTCGCGGTCGACGCCATGCTCGCCAAGCACAAGGACGACGGGCTCGTCACCGAGGCGCGCCTCCTCGTCCGGCGCGTGCTCAAGCGCCTCGACATGACCGCGAAGAGCTTCTTCGCGCTCGTCGCGCCGGGCACGTGCTTCGTGGGAACGCTGCTCGAGCTCGCGCTCGCGGCCGACCGCGTCTACATGAAGGACGAGGACGGCGTCACCGTGCGCACCTCGGCGATGAACGGCGGCGCGTACCCGATGGGCAACGGCCTGTCGCGGCTGCAGTCGCGCTTCCTCGCCGCGCCCGAGAAGGCGGCGCGCCTGCTCGAGACGACGGCGCCGATCGGCACCGCCGACGCGGTGAAGGCCGGCCTCGTGACCTTCGCCCCCGACGACATCGACTGGGACGACGAGGTGCGCATCGCGTTCGAGGAGCGCGCGGCGATGTCGCCGGACGCGATGACCGGCATGGAGCAGAACCTGCGCTTCTGCGGGCCCGAGACGCTGGAGACCAAGATCTTCGCGCGGCTCTCGGCCTGGCAGAACTGGATCTTCCAGCGGCCGAACGCCGTCGGCGAGAAGGGGGCCCTCACCCTCTACGGCAAGCCCGAGCGCCCCGAGTTCAACTTCAACCGCACCTGAGCGAGCGAGCCCCGAAAGCCATGTCGACCGTCATCACGAACGACCGCATCCCGAACAACGTCCACCTCGCGGACGACAAGCGCCTTCAGCGCGCCCTCGAGGCCTGGCAGCCGAACTACATCAACTGGTGGAAGGAGATGGGGCCGGCGGGCTTCCAGGAGGACGACGTCTTCCTCCGCACGGCGATCAGCGTCGACCACGAGGGCTGGGCCCACTTCGACTACGTGAAGATGCCCGACTACCGCTGGGGCATCTTCCTCGCCGACGCGGTGAAGGACCGCACCATCGGCTTCGGCGACAACATGGGCCAGCCGGTGTGGCAAGAGATCCCGGGCGAGCACCGCAACGCGCTCCGCCGCCTCGTCGTGACCCAGGCCGACACCGAGCCCGCGAGCGTCGAGCAGCAGCGGCTCCTCGGCCAGACGTGCCCGAGCGTGTACGATCTCCGCAACCTCTTCCAGGTGAACGTCGAGGAGGGCCGCCACCTCTGGGCGATGGTCTACCTCCTCCACTCCTACTTCGGCCGCGACGGGCGCGAAGAGGCCGACGCCCTCCTCGAGCGGCGCAGCGGCGACCCCGACAAGCCCCGCATCCTCGGCGCGTTCAACGAGCCGTGCACCGACTGGCTGTCGTTCTTCATGTTCACGTTCTTCACCGACCGCGACGGCAAGTACCAGCTGCTCGCGCTCGCCGAGAGCGCGTTCGACCCGCTCTCGCGCACGACGCGCTTCATGCTCACCGAGGAGGCGCACCACATGTTCGTGGGCGAGACGGGCGTGCTGCGCGTCGTCGACCGCACCTCGAAGCTCATGGCCGAGAACAAGAAGGACCACCCCGACGACGTGCGCAAGCTCGGGCTCGTCGACCTCCCGACGATCCAGAAGTACCTGAACCTCTGGTATTCGCTCTCGCTCGACCTCTTCGGCGGCGAGGTCTCGTCGAACGCGGCGAGCTTCTTCGCGTCGGGCCTCAAGGGCCGCGCCAAGGAGGCGAGCTACGAGGACCACGTCGCGCTCACCGCGACCTACGCGATGGACGTCGTGCGCGACGGCAAGCTCGTCCGCGAGGACGTGCCGCTGCGCAACGCGATGAACGAGGTGCTCCGCGACGAATACGTCGAGGACTGCCAGCGCGGCGTCGACAAGTGGAACCGCACCATCAAGGAGCACGGCATCGACTTCGAGCTCGTGCTGCCGCACCGCCGCTTCCACCGCCACATCGGCGTCTTCGCGGGGACCCACTTCGACCCGAAGGGCAACCCGCTCACCAAGGCCGAGTGGGACGCGCAGAAGGACGCGTGGCTCCCGTCGGAGGCCGACAAGGCGTACGTGAAGAGCCTCATGACCAAGCCGATCTACGAGCCGCAGAAGATGGCCAACTGGATCAGCGCGCCCAAGCAGGGCATCAAGGGGCGCCCGGTCGACTTCGAGTACGTCCGGCACCACGTCTGACGCGCGTCGCGCCGGCGCCCGCGCGCCACGCCCGCGCGCCACGCCCGCGCGCGCCTGCCGAGCGCGGGCGGCCGACCGGTCGGCAATTCCCGGGGGGCCGATCGCCCCGCTCCGAAATTGGGGAGCACGCTGCCTAATTTCAAGACCGGTGGGTGGGCCGATCGCCCCGCTCCGAAATTGGGGAGCATGCTGCCTAATTTCAAGACCGGTGGGTGGGCCGATCGCCCCGCTCCGAAACTAGGGAGCATGCTCCCTAATTTCGGGGCCGGTGGATCGGCCCGGGAGCACCCCTCCGCCCCTACGCTACCGGTGTCGCGTCCGCGCGCCTTGGCCGGCCCGGGTGGACCAGATACGCTCCGACCGGGGGAGACGGAGCTCGGATGGTGCGGAATCTGTGGGCACGTATGGCACTCGTCGGCGGTATCGCGGCCGCTTCGGCCGCAGGAGGGTGCGGTTCCAGCTCGAGCGACCCTCCGCCGAAGGCCGACGTCCCACTCGACACCGACGAATCCATCGTCGCCGGCGCTGCGCCCAGTCTGTGCGTCGGCGTGCGTGGCAACGGCCACTACATCATCACCCACTTCGCGTCGATGTCGCGCATCGTCGAGACCTACGGCGTCCCGCACGGCGTCGCCGGCGGCAGCTCGGGGTCGATCACGCAGTTCGTCTACGAGTCGATCCTCATGTCGCCGGTCATTCGCCGATGCTCCGGGAAGGCCTGCACGGGCACCGAGGAGTCGGCCCGAGTCGCCCTGGCGCTCAAGTCGCTCGAGGGGTACGGCGAGGCGCTCGTCTCGTCCGAGGAGGCCGTCGCGGTCGCGGACCTCGTCAAGCTGGTGGTCAAGCTGAAGGACGAGGTCGAAAAGCGCGGGATCAAGGCTCTCCTGTCGACCGACACCGTCGAGGCGACCAAGCGGTTGAAGGAGGTGCTCGCCATCCCCGAGCTGAAGGGGCTCGTCAACCCGGAGATCCTCGACCTGCTCTCGTCCCCGTCGCGGGCCACCTGGGCGGCGAAGGACGTGTACACGTCGATCGTCACGCTCGGCGCGTTTTCGGTCGACGACAACCGGTTGTTCTTCCGTCCGGGGGTCCTGAACTGGGACGAGCTCGCCTCGCTCTTTGGTCGCGTCGGCAGCTTCTATGCCGGGTACGCGCCTACCGACACCGCGGCCCAGGAGGCCTGGTTCGCCGACTGCGCGCCAGGCAGCGTTGGCAAGCCTTGGGTCGAGGCGGCGAAGATCGAGACGCCGTCGGGGACGTGCGGCAAGCGGTTCGTCGACATGGTCGCCGCCTACCGCGACCTTGTCCGCAAGTCCCCGCCCGACAAGAGCCGGATCGACGACCGCGTCGACAGCCCGACCCCCCTCGTGAAGCTCGTGTCGACGAGCGTGCTCGACGGCGAGGCCGCCAAGCAGTTCGCGGCAGCCCGCACCAAGTACCTCGCAGGGGACTATCCGACCGGGAACATCCCGTTCACCCCGCCGTTCGCGGACGTGAAGTTCGGCTACTGGGGCCGCGCGCGGGATCTCGAGAAGGTCGCCGCCAACGCGCGTCGCTACGACGACGAGAAGACCAGCAAATTCCTCGCGCTCGGCGACGCGACCTGGCGGGAGATCCTCCGCGCGTCCCCCGCGGAGCCGGGCCTGTCGCGCCTGACCGAGCTCCCCGCCGGCCGCACCTCCGCCGGCGGCTGGAGCGATCTCGCCCCGGTGCTCGTCCTGAAGAACGCAGGCTGCAAGCAGGTGGTCTACGTCACGCGCGAAGGCGACGAGTCGGGCTTCGCGACCCAGATCGCGAAGCGGCTTTCCATGGATGAGGCAGCCTGGCGTCGCCTCTACGACCTGTCCGGCGAGAGCGCCTACACCCGCTCGGTCCGCGAGGCCGACGGCGTGTGGTGCACCAACTGGAACTCCTTCACCGACTTCCAGCAGCGGGAGATGTCGCTCGACTCGTTCGGCGCGCCGCTCGAGCGTCGTGCCGCGCTCGCCGGCCTGGCGGCCGTGCGGCCCTACGGGAACGTCACGGACCGCACCGGCAAGGTGGGCTGCACGCCGCTCGTGAGCGGCGGCGCCACGTTTCCTGCCGACTGAGCGCACGCAGCGCGCCACGGCGGAGCAACGGACGCGCGCAGAGCGGCGGCCGGGCGCGGCCAGGCCCACGCGCGGCCAGGGGCCCCGTCGCGGCCGCGCTCCAACGCGGTCGTGGCCCCACGCACGCCCCAGGCTCCGGACGCGTTCGGGGCCCCGAGCGCGGTCAGGGCGACGCGCGGTGCCCCGGCTCGCGGCCGCCTTGGGCGCGGCGACGCGGTGGCGAGGGCCTCGAGCGCAGCGACGCGGCGCACGGCGAGGCGCTGCGCGCGCAGCCACGCCCCCGAGCCCGCGCGCGCGCGGCCAGGCCCCCGAGCCCACGCCGTTCGGGGTCCTACGGCTTGCAGGTGTAGGCGTACTGCTCCAACGACTCGCCGCGACAGCGGACCTTGAGCGCCGCGGACGTGACCTCCGACGAGAGGATCTTGGCGTCGACGACCGCGCTGAGCTCGCAGTCTCCACCATAGTCGAAGCCATCGAAGGCGATGGTTGCGCCGTTCTTCGACCTGTAGCCCGTGTCGCGGGTGCCCTCCCAATCGAACTCGCCCTCGATGCGGATGGCCTTGTCCGTCACCTTCAGGCCCAGCTGCTTGCCGAAGCCCGCGTCGCCGGTTGCCGTGCAGGTCCACTTCTTGGCGTTCGTCGGGACGACGGGCCCTGGCGACGGGGGAGTGGGCGCTGGGGGGCGCACGTCCAAGCGAACCTTCTTCGGTGAGCCGCACGCGAATAGGTCCTGGCGGAACTCGTCTTCGGTCGCGCACTGCGCGCGCAGCTGCACACCCTCTTTGCCGGCGAGCGCTGCGGCGTCGACGACGAGCTTGAAGGCGCAGTCGTCGCCCCAGTCGAAGCCCGTGTATCGCGCACGTGACGTGTTCTTCGGGCTCCGGTAGGTGCGATCGCGGGCGCCCGTGCTGACGCCGTAGCCGCCGTCGAATCGCAGGTTGCCGTCGGCGACCGTCAGGGTGAAGGTGTCCTTGTCGAGGACGGTGCGTTCCGCGGCGGCCCGACACGTGTATTCGAACGCGGATTGCCGGACCAGATCCTCGTCCGAGGTGGCGCCGTCGTCGCTGGGCGACGCTGCGCACGCCGCAGCGCCGAGCAAGAGACCGACGGAGACAGCGATGTGCACGATGCGCGGCGAAACCAGTTGGGGCTGCATGCCCATGCACACAGCAATCGGCACGCCACGTCCGAGTGTCCGAGGAATCCAGCGCCGCCGGCGGCCCCTCCGCGAGCCATGGGACGGTGGCGATCCACGCCACGCGAGCCTCACCGCAAGGCGCCTCGCAGTCGGTTCCCTCTCGAGAGAGCCGCCGAAGCGTGAGCCGGCCGAGGAGATCCGCGAACGGCGGCGCGACGGCGCTCCTGGCGGTGACGCGCGGCTGTCGCGGTCCGTTCGGGGCGCGCTCGCTCGGAGACCGGCCGCGCTCGGCGCGCCAGCGGGGCGGTCGTCGCGCTCTCGGGCTGGCGGGAAGGCGGCCCGCGCCCGGCACGCCTCTCGGCGGTCGTCGCGCTCCTCGGGCTGGCGCGAAGGCCGTTCGCGCCCCCCGTGCTCAACCGGCGCGGTCGGTCGCCGTAGTCCTTCGGCTCGAGCTCGCCACCTCGTCGGAGCGGCCGGCCGCGACGGGTGGCCCAGGCCACCCGAAAAGTGGCCGGGCCACCCCCGCCTCGCACCGGGCGGCGATACCCCTCTCTCGAAATTAGGGAGCTTGCTGCCTAATTTCGAGAGAGGGTGTCCGGGCGCGGCGCGGCATGAGGAGTGCAGTGCGACGGGTCATGAACCAGCTCAGTTTCGCCGCCAAGCGCGCTCACCTCGACCTCCTCCAGTTGAACCGCGAGCTGCTCGCACCGATGGGCATCACCCCCGCGCGCCTCGATCTGATGCAGGCGATCCGCGCGCGCCTCGATGGCTGCCAGATGGTGGGCCAGCTCGCGGCATTTCTCGGGGTGAGTCGCCAGGTGGTCTCACGAATGGCGAAGTCCCTGGAGGCGTTGGGGCTCGTCGCGCGCGAACGCACGGACCTCGATCGCCGCTGCGTCTACGTCCTGCTCACCGAAAGCGGCGCCGCGCTCCTCGCGCAAATCCGGAGGATCTACCTTCTCACGGGGTTGGCCGGCAGGTCCGCCCTCTTCGCGCTGCTCGACACGCTGAGCTCCCAGGAACAGGGGGGCCGCTTCGTCGAGATGGCGAAGCAGATCCGCGTGTCGTTCGACACCTGGGCGCCGTTCGTGCCGGAGAGTGAGCCCGTCGAACGTTGGGACGACGGCGCGGCGCTCGAAGGCCGAGAGCTCCGCATCTTCCGGAGCGCGTGTCGATGGCTCTACGCCCGGTGTCATCGGCTCCCGTTCTTGTACCTGATGGACAACACCCCGACCCGTCCGGACGAAACGCAACGTCGGTGATGGCTTTCGATGGGCTGGGCCCGTCAGGAGTGGTATCCGGCCAGGAATGAGCCACTTCGACGTCATCGTCGTCGGCGCCGGCGCCATCGGAGCGGCGACGACGTGGAAGCTCGCGCTGCGCGGAGCGAAGGTCCTCGTGCTCGAGCGCGAGCACGTCGGCCACGCTCGCGGGAGCTCGCACGGTGGGTCGCGGATTTACCGGCAGGCGTACTTCGAGCATCCGGACTACGTCCCCCTCCTTCGGGAGGCGTACGAAGACTGGAGCTCGATGCCGGGCATCTTCGCGCCGACGGGGGCCGTCTACCTCGGTCCGGCGAGCTCCGACCTCATCGCAGGGAGTCTGCGCGCAGCCGCCCTTCACGCCCTTCGGCTCGAGGCCCTGTCGCCAGGGGACCCTCGGCGGCGTCTGTTCCCCGGCGCCGCCTCGTTCGAAGCTCTATTCGAGCCAACAGCGGGGTGGGTCGATCCGGAGCGCGCCGTCCGGTGGATGCTCGATCGAGCGGTCTCCCTTGGGGCCCACCTCAGGGAGGGAGTGCGGGTGCTCTCACTCCGGAGTCAGCCCGACCGCGTGACGCTCGACACCGACGCGGGGGAGCTCACGGCATCCAAGGTCGTCGTGTGTGGTGGCCCGTGGACCAAGAAGCTCCTCGAGAACCTCCCCGTTGCCCTCCGTGTCACACGCCAAGCCGCGTGCTGGTTCGAAGTCCCGGCTGCAGACCGGCATCGCCTCGCCGCGCTCCCCGTGTTCGCCATCGAGGACGAGCGAGGCGCGTTCGTCTACGGGTTCCCCATTGATTCCGAAGGGCTTCTCAAGGTCGCAAGCCACGACAAGGGTGAGGTGATCGACCCCGACGACGTGTCGCGTGCGTCTCACGCGACCGACGAAGACGCCCCGCGCGGCGCCCTCCAACGCTACTTCGGGGTCGACGGTTGGCGCCTCGCCCGCACGAGCGTCTGCCTCTACACGAATACGCCCGACGGCCACTACCTCCTCGACCGCGTGCCCGGCGAGCGCGGCGTCTTCTTCATCGGGGGGACGAGCGGCCACGGATTCAAGCTCGCGCCCGTGCTCGGCGCTGCGATGGCTGAGATCGCGCTCGACGGCGGCACCTCACGGCCGGTGGGGTTCTTGGCATTGTCCCGCTTCGAGGGAGCGACGTGATCCTCGAGGGCGCCGCCGGGGCGCATCGACGAGACGGCACGTCCCCCTCCGAAATTGGGGAGCTCGCTGCCTAATTTCGGGGAGGGGATCGGCGCGCGTGGTGCGCGCGAAAATAGGGAGCTCGCTGCGTAATTTCCGGAGAGGGGGATCGCCGGGCGGGACCGATCAGCCCGGTTGCCGCTCCACCGCCAGGAAGTCCCCGTGCTCGCGGAACCGCCGGTACCCGAACACGTGGAACACATCGAGCGGGTAGAGGCGCGCGATGCGCCGGTCGACGAGCAGGCGGCTCGGGTGGTGCTTGTCGCGCGTGACCCCCGGCAGGAACCGGAGCACCCGGTCGAGGTGGAGCTCGCGGATGCGCTCGCTCGCCCGCAGGCGCGCCTCGCTCACCTTTCGGCCCCAGAAGAAGCCGTCGTTCCCCTGCGCCTGGTAGAGCGGAAGGATCACGATGCCGTCCTCGTGGGCGCGGAGCTCGCCGTTCTTGTCGGAGGCGAGGAGCTGCCCCTTGCGGGCGTGGTCCAAGTTCCTGAAGCCCGGCGCCATCTTGAAGCCGTCGTCGGCGGTGATGGCGTGCCGCTCGACGACCTCCATCACCGGCGGCAGGTGGCCGCGGCGCCCCTCGAGGAGCTTGTAGTCTGCACGTGTGTCGAGCGCACCCTTGGCAAACAGTCCGGCGGCCTCGGCGGCGAGGATCAGCGTCGCCTCGAGGTTGTCGACGGACTTCGGGTCGTCGTGCTGGCCGCCCTCGACGCTGAACGTGATGCAGCCCTGTCGCGTCCAGTATTCGGCGAGGACGCCGTCGACCTGCTCTTCGAGCCCGATGACGAGCGGGAGCGGGAGCGGCCGCACGAACCGCCGCTGGGGGAGCGTGTCGCCGAAGATCACGAACGGGACGCCCGCCGCGCTCGTGGTGTGGAGGTCCACGAGGTAGACCTGGCCGCGCGCGCGCGCGATCGCCCCGCGGATCGCGGCGAGGAGCTCGACTTGCTCGACCTCCTCGGGATCGAGCTCCGCGCGGGCCTTGCCCTCGAGGCGCGCGACGGTGGCCTCGCGCCATACGCGGTTGAGGTCGCGGACGTGGTAGCGCTTCTTCTGCGCGAGCCCGCCCATGTTCCCGCGGAAGACGACGACCTCACCCACCGTGCGCACCGCGCGCATGCGGGCCACGCAGCGGAGCGCGGCCTCGACGCCACCCGGTTCGTTGCCGTGGATGCCGCCGACGGCGATGAGCGTCGGCCCCGGTGCCTCACCGACCAGGCGCGCCGCCTCGCGCGGACCGACCGCGCCGGTCCGCGCGCTGACGGGTCCGCTCTCCTTGGGCTCTTCGGTCATCGGCCCCTCCGCGCCCGCGGGTGCTCGAGGGGCGCGTCGACCACGCCCATCTTCTCCTCGAGGAGCTCGGCGGCGATGCCCATGAAGTCCTCTTCGGTGATCATGCCCACGATCGCGCCGTCGGCGAGGACCGGCAGGCAGCCGATGCGGTGGCGACGCATGAGGGCGATCGCGTCGAGCGTCGAGTGCTCGGGGGTGACGGTGACGAGCTCCCGGCGCATGATCTCCGAGACGGGCGTGCTGCCGAGGACGCTCGACGTGGACGGCGCGCGCGGGATCGCCGGGGACGAGCCCGCCGCGGCCGGCGGCGGCTCCGAGCGCGAGGACGCGCGGGGAATCCCGTGCTTCGCGAGCTCCGCGAAGTGCCGCAGCACGGCGCGGGTGGTGACGAGGCCCATGAGGCGGCCCGACGCGTCCTCGACGGGGACGTAGCGGAGGCGCTCCCACGTCATGAGCTCGGCGACGAGCTCGACCGGGTCGTCGGGCTCCACCGTCAGGAAGTCGGTGGTCATGTACTGCGAGACCTTCCGCGACGTGATCTTCTTGGTCGAGCCCTCGTCGAGCCGCGCCCGCTCCCAGTCGGCGACGACGCGGCCGCTCTTCTGGCGCGCGATCATGGCCGCCACGAGGGCGCTCAGGCGCTCTCCCGGCGAGCCGCGATCGCGCATCTCGCCGAGCGAGTGGACGATCCAGCGCGAGCCAGTGCGCATCGAGCGCACCCGGGTGTCGATGATGCCGAGGTAGCGCTTGGCGTCGGCCGGGTCCACCCCGCCGCGGGCGAGGCCAGCCTCGGCCAGCGGCAGGAGCTTGTCGAGCACGAAGGGCTGCGCGAGGACCTCCTCGCCGTCGAGCCAGGTCATGCGGGCGCCGAGCCCGTCGCGGGCCGCGGCGTCGAAGTTGGCGGCCGCGCGCTCGAACTCGAGCCGCGAGGCGACGTTGCCGACGGTGTGAACGAGCTCGAGCATGAGCCCGAGCCAGAAGGCGCCCCCGGCTATCTCGTCGGGGATAGTCGGCCCGGCCGGGAGCGCGCGGAGCTCGATGCGGAGGTGCGGCTTGCCGCTGTCGGGCGAGATGCCGTAGCACGCGCGGTTCCACGGGTAGATGGTGCCGTTGTGGAGGCGCAGCGCCTTGAGCTCGGGGATGCGCCCGCGCGAGAGCGCGAAGAGCGCGTTCTCGCCCTCCTCGACGCCGACGAGGGCGCGGAAGCGGGCGATGTTCTCCTTGAAGAGGTCGAGCACGCTCCCCGCGGCCCAGCGGCTCCCGAAGGAGACGCGCGACGGGCGCTCGCGCGGGTGCTTGCCCGCGACGCGGATGTCGCACGACTGCGGGAAGAGCGCGATGCGCGTCTCGGCCCAGAGGCGCTTGCCGAGGAGGGTGGGCGAGTTGGTGCTCACCGCGAGCACGGGCGCGGAGACGAGCTGGGCGACGTTGTACCAGTGCGCGAAGCGATCGGGCTCCGGCACCTGGATGTGCATCTGGAAGCTCGCGTTGCACGACTCGACCATGATCGAGTCGTGCTTGAGGGTCACCTCGTCGAGCCCGCGGATGCTCACGTCGTACGGCTCGCCGCGGAGCTCACCGAGCACGCGGTTCAGCGTCTGGTACCGCGGGTTCGGCACCATGTTCTCGAGCTTGAGGTCGCCCTTGGTGATCGTCGGCAGGATTCCGGTGAGGACGGGCTCGACGCCGAGCGACTCCGCCGCCTCTTGCACCTTGGCGTAGAGCGCCTCGAGCTGGGCTTCGAGCTGCGCGATGCCGTGGCCCGCAAGGGGCTGGGGATCGGCGTTGACCTCGAGGTTGAACTGGGCGAGCTCGGTGGTGAAGTGGGTCGTGCCGAGGCGCTCGAGCATCGGCAGCGCCGCGGGGGCGGGCTGGTACGCGCCGTCCACGAGGAACATCTCCTGCTCGGCGCCGATGCGGAGGATGCCGCGCTCGAACACGTCGTCGGCGAGCATCTTTTCGAGCGCGCGGAGATCGGTGAGGAGGGCGCGCATGTAGCGGCGCCGCTCGTCACCGGCGAGGCCGCCGGACAGGGTCTTGTGCGAGCGCGTGTCGGACATCGTTCAGCGAGTCCACTCGTCGAGGTACTTCGGCATCATCTCGCGCCAGGTCACCCAGTCGTGGTGGTAGTCCTTGCCCCAGGAGTCGACGAAGTTCGGGATCCCCTTGTCGCCGAGCGCCCTCGCGAGCCGGAAGCTGTCGGCGATGTCCTCGTACCGACCCTCGCCGCTCGCGAAGAGCACGTGTCGGGTGCGTAGCAGGTCGAGGTGGCGGCCGGCCAGCGTCGGCACGAAGTGCAGCGGCGACGACACGAAGAAGTACTCGGTGGGATCGGACCGCTCGATCCACTTCATGATGTTGAAGGTCCCGCTCATCGCGAGCGCCCGGTGGAAGAGATCGGGGAAGCGGCACACGACCGCGGCCGCGTGGAACGCGCCGATCGAGGCGCCGGCGGCCCAGATCCCGATGTCGTCCGACTTGCAGTCTTTGCGGATCGCCGGCACCACCTCGTGCTTCACGTACTGGTGGAACTGGTGCTGCATGTACATGCGGTGCTCGGGGCTCGTGGCCTTGTCGAACCACGCGCGCCCGCCGACGCTGTCGCACGAGTAGACCTTGATGCGCCCCGCCGCGAGGAGCGGCTCGAGCACCTTGATCATCAAGAAGCGCTCGATCTCCTCGGCGTCACCGCCGGCGGTGGGGAACACGAGGACGGGCTGCCCGACGCTGCCCCAGCGCGCGAGGGTCGATTCGCAGTTCAGGCGCGACGAGTGCCAGGTGGTCTTCTCGAACATGGGGACCGGCCAAAAGCGGAGGAAAAACCAAACTTTGGGGCCCTATGCCCGCGGAACCAGCTCATAGTCCCGCCGCGCGCCAACCGCAACCGTTTCGCGCCGTTCCGGAGGGCGTCCGGCGGAGCCCCAGCGGCGTTGCGTTTGCGTCGCCCGCCAAGGGTGTTGGGCCCGGGGATGGGGGCGCGCGAAAGTAGGCAGCCAGCTGCCCAATTTCGGGCGGGGGATCGGCCTGCGGAAAATGGGCAGCCAGCTGCCTAATTTCGGTCGGGGGATCGGCCTGCGGAAAATGGGCAGCCAGCTGCCTAATTTCGGGCGGGGGATCGGCCTGCGGAGAATGGGCAGCCAGCTGCCTAATTTCGCGGGCGGGGGATCGGCCTGCGGAAAATGGGCAGCCAGCTGCCTAATTTCGCGGGCGGGGGATCGGCCTGCGGAAAATGGGCAGCCAGCTGCCTAATTTCGCGGGCGGGGGATCGCGGCGCGCGGACCGGGGAATGCCGCGGTCAGTCGCGCTCTTGGGGGAGCTCGCGGGTCGACGGCATCGACGGCGGCGGAGCCACCCGCGGCGCGCCGTGGCTCTCCATGCGCCACATCTGGATGCGGTTCCAGAACAGCTCGGTGAACCCCTCGACCTCGTGGGCCGGGAACAGCGCCGCCACCTTCTGCCGCACCGCCGTCTTGGCCTCCTCGGTGCCGAAGAGCTCCCACGTCTGCTCGTCGAGGTGGGACAGGTGCTTGTGGCAGAACTCCTCGAACTCGTCCGCCTGGTAGCGCGTGAGCGCGATCTTGGCGTAGCGATCGAGCTTCTCCTCGAACGGCAGATCGAGCTTCGCGATCTCGTAGAAGGGCGCCCACTCCTGGTTCTTGCGCATCGGCCGCTTGGTGGCGGCGCAGAAGACGCTCCAGCGCACGTAGGCCTTCACGAGCCAGGGGAAGTGGTAGTGGAGCGACGTCACCTGCGAGTCGGGGCAGGGGTTCGCGAAGTCGATCGGGTACCACACGCCGTCTTTGTGGAGCGACTCGCAGGAGTTGAACTCCCACTCGAAGAACGAGTTGATGGTCAGCGTGATCTTGCGGAGGTGGTCCTCCTCGCCCGGCCGCAAGAAGTCGCGATCCATGGTGTAGCGATCGTGCAGCGGCGCCGAGGCGTCGTAGCTCACGCAGTAGGTCTGGGGCCCGAAGCCGATGCACCGCACGAAGCGGTCGAAGCCCTTCACGGCGGCCTGGAGGTGCATGACCGCCTTGTCGCTCTCCTCGTAGGCCTTGTAGGCCGCCTTCGCGTCGTCGACCTTGGTGACCGCGCGCCAGCCGCCGCCGTCGTACGGCTTCATGAACATCGGCCAGCCGATCTTGTCGCCGATCTTCGCGATGTCGAAGAGCTTGGCGTAGCGGTTGAGCGTCGGCTTGAGGTCGGGGTTGCCGGGCTCGTAGCCCTTGGGCGGCGCCATCCACGTCTCGGGGATGGGCATGCCGAGCGCCATCATCGCGCAGTAGGTCGTGTGCTTCTCGTTGGCCTGGACGCTCCACGGGTTGTTGAACACGTAGAGGTCGTTCATCAAGATGCCCTTCTTGATCCACTCGCGGGACGTGTGGAACCAGTGGGTGAGCCGATCGACGACGAGGTCGTATTTCACGGGCTGGCGGAGGTCGAAGGGCTCGATCGTCACGCGCTCCACCTCGAACCTCACCGTGTCGCCTCCGACGGGGATGCGGAGGTCGAGCCGCTTCATCAGCGCCTCGAAGCACGCCGGCCAGCAGATGTCCGCGCCCAACGACAGCCCGATTCGCCTCGTGATCTCAGCCATGGCTCCCCTTATTCGTAGATGAACATGATCGGCCCCGGGAAGAGCCACGACATGCCTTCACGCAGACGATCCCGCCAGTTTTCCCAGTTGTGACCGTCGCGGGCCTCGACGAACCTCACCTGCATCCCCGTGGCGTCGAGGATCGGGGCGAGCGACCGGTTCTCGTAGATGAGCGACTCGTAGACGCCGCAGCTCATGAACACGCGCTCGGCCACGGCGATCGGCGCCTCGCGGTACTGGTTGACGAACTCGACGATGGGGTCGAAGAGCGGCCCGCGCCGGTTGCGGGTGCCGATGTCGGTGAACGCGAACGACCCGGACTGGAGGAGCAGGCGCCCCCAGACCCCGGGGTAGCGGTGGGCGATGGTGAACGCCGCGACCGCGCCGAAGCTCGCGCCCATGAGGCAGCGCGCCTGCGCGTTGTCGAGCAGCGGGAGCCGTCGGGTGAGGTCCGGCATCAGCTCCTCGCTCACGAACTTCGCGTGGCCCTCGTGGTTCGGGTACTCGCGGAGGCGGTCGGGCGAGTCCGTGAAGCACACGATCATGTCCGGGACCTCGAGCCTGTGGATCAGGTTGTCGAGGACCGTCTTCATCGCCGCGTATTTGAGGTAGTCCGACCCGTCGTGCACCACGAGCAGCGGGTAGAGCCGAGAGCGCCGGAAGCGCGCCGGCAGGTAGATGTGCCCGCTCCGGGGCCCCCCGAGCGCCTTGCTCTCGAAGCGGAACGGCTCGAGCGTGCCCGGCCGCGCCTCGGGGTCGAGCCGCGTCCACGCCGGGATCTCGTAGCCCTCGCCCTGGATGACCGAGTTCGCGCCGAAGGGATCGCGGGCGCGGTACGGGTTCCACGGATCTTCGATCCAGTGGCCGGTGCCGCCGCGGTGGATCTCGAGCTTGTATTCTACACGCGAACAGGGCGGGATCTCGACGACGATGTACCAGAGGTCGGTGCCGGGGATGCGCGACAGGGCGTTCGACGACTCGAGCCCGTAGATCCAGTGGCGGAGGTTGACGCCGTCGGCCTCGCCGCGCCACACCACGGTGACGCGCGGCCCCTCGACCAAGGGGAAGCTCTTGCCCTCGAGGAAGGCGTGCACCCGGTCGGGCGTCGCGCGCCCGTCGAGGAGATCGTGGATCGCGAGCCGGTGGGTCACGGCAACCTCACCTTGATCGCCGCCTGCGAGTGGCTCTGCAGCGTCTGGTACGTGCCGTCGTCGCGGAGCTCGAGGACGCCGTAGGGGGCGGACGGCCCGCCGCGCGACCACCCCACCCGCGCCCGCGCCGGCAGAGCGATGCAGTGGGCGGGCGCGAAGCGGCGCGCCATCAGCGCGACCCGCGCGCGGTCGTCGAGGCGGAGCCGGAACTCGGGCTGCGGCAGGACGACCGCGTTGGTCACGAGGCCGAGCCCGCGGTCGAGGACCTCGGCCGCGCCCGGGCCCTGAGGCGGCGAGTCGTGGAAGAGGACGACGCGCTCGGCGAGCGCCATCGCCCCCGCGCACCACGCGAACACCACCTTGTTGGCCGCGAGGGCGCCGATGTCGAAGAGCGCGAGCCGGTTGAGCAGCGACGCGACGTGGCCGCCGGCGATCGCGATCCCCTCGCACTCGGAGACGATCGCGGCGAGCTCCGCGCGCTGGCGCACGACCGCCGCGCGCCGAGCGGGCCGGATGGTGTCGTCGAACTGACGGCGGTCCCGCTCGCACCGCTCGAGGTGCCGCTGGTCGAGCTCGCGGATGGCATCGACCGAGGCGCGCTCCTCCTCCTCGAGCATGGCCTCGGGGGCGGCGCGCTGGCTGATGACGAGCTCGGTGTCGAGGGCGTGCTCGAGGCGGATTCGGTAGAAATCCTGCCGCTGCCGGAGCAGCGCCTGGCGGGTGCGGTGCGCCTCGTGGAGCTCGGGGTCGGCCTTGAAGACCTCCTCGGCGCGGGCGTGCAGCCGCAGGTTCACGCAGCGACCCTCGAGGTGCTCGACGAGGTCGGCGTCGTCGGTCTCGCGCTCCTGCCAGCCGGCGGTGATGGTCGCGATCTTCCCCTTCACCCCGAAGTCGGAGATCGCGTCGCGCAAGGTCGGATCGAACCGCTGCGCGCCGAGGAGCACGACCGCCCGCGGCGCCCCGCCCCCGGTCACGCTCTCGGTCCGTCGCTTCACGCCGCCCGCACCTTCAAGGTCTGGCCGACGACGTCGAGCATCGATCGGAGCTGGTCGTAGTCCGGGTGCTTCATCCGCACCCAGGCGTTGGCCATGTAGCCGGCGGAGACCGGCTGGGTCGGCGTGCCGGCGGGCGGCAAGTGGGCGTCGATGACGTAGGGCCCGAAGCGGCGCTGGAGCTCGTCGGCGCCCTCGTAGCCGGTGATGTGGCCGTCGCGATCCGGCCGCAGCGCGATGATGCCGGCCGCGAAGCGGCGCGACAGGCGCTGGCTCGTCTTGCCGTG
>JAEUKG010000676.1 GCA_016794325.1 Myxococcales bacterium
CGAGGCCGTCGGAGACGTAGATCTTGGCGTCGGTCGCGCCGAGGTTCGTGAGCACCTCGCGCGCGCGCTTCATGCTCGCGACGGAGACGTTCGAGTCGATGCGCACCGAGAACGGCTGGCCCGCGGCCGCCTCCACCGCGGCGGCGAGGCCGCGCTCGGTGTCGTAGGTGTCGACGAGGAAGGTCATGCGGACGCCGGGGAACGCCGCTCGCATCGCCTCGAACACCGCGCGCTCGGTGACGGCGCGCGGCTCGCCGGGGCGCTCGGCGGCCTGCACCGCGAAGTGATCCATCGTGCCGAACGCGGGGACCCCGAACGCGCCGAACGCGGCCATGTTCGACGAGCCGGTGACGCCCGCGACGTAGGCGGCCCACGCGGCGTCGGCGGCGGCGATCGGGTGCGTGCGCCGCTGCCCGAACTCGAACACCGGCTTGCCGCCGGAGGCGCCGACGACGCGGGCCGCCTTCGACGCGACCATCGACATGTAGTTCACGTACCCGAGCCACGGCGTCTCCACGAGCTTGGCGCGGAGCATGTCGGTGCGGATCTGGAAGAGCGGCGTGTAGGCGGTGACCTGGGCGTCGCCGAGCACGAACGGCAAGCCGTCGGTGCGGTGGGCGGGGCCGGCGAACGCGAGCGACCCCTCGGGCATCGCGTCGATCTCGCCGTCGAAGCCGTCGAGCTCGGCGAGGGCGCGCGCGAGCGCGGGGCGGTGGGCGAGGGCGGGGCCGAGCATCGGGTGCGCCGACAGCGCGCGCTCCTCGTCGGGCGACAGGCGCATCGACTCGGCGTGGCGGAGCACGTGCTCGAGGCCGGTGAAGACGACGTAGCGGCGGTGCTTGGGGAGCCGGCGGAAGAAGAACGCCATGCGCACGTCGTGGGCGAGCCGGCCTGCGTCGGCGTGGGCCACGAGGGTGGTGAGCTGGTAGGCGTCGACGGCGAGGGTGCTTGCGATCATCCTGACGAGAGCTTGGGCACGGGGCAGAAAAAGTAAATAGGACTCTTGAGCGCCCTGCGGCGGAAGCGAGAGCCTACAACGCGTTGGCGCTCGCGCGGGGGGCTCGCCAGACGCCACGCGCGCGGTGCCCAAAGGCTCAGGTGGGCAAAGGTACGCCCAGTTTCGACCCAGGGGTGTGCCAGGTTCTGGGTCTACCCTGGTGGGGCGCGGGAGAACTTTCCCCGGCGTCGCGCGTTCTCTCCACTCTCTCGCCGAAGGAGCCTCGCCGTTCATGAAGAACCCTGTTCTCGTCGCCGTCCCGCTCGTCGCTCTCACCAGCGCCATCCTCCTCTCGGGCTGCGCCCAGAAGAGAGAGGCGCCCGTGGCGACCGAGAGCACGCTCAAGGAGTCGGCGGACAAGCAGGAGGAGAGCAAGCCGCGCGGGGTGACGACGCCGGAGGTCGCGGCGCCGCCCGCGGCGGCATCCGGGTACTACGCGCCGGGGGTGGTCGCGACGGCCGCGCCGAACTTCGACCCCGCGGACGGCAAGGGGGGCGCCGGGGGCGCCGCCAAGATGCGGGGGCCAGCCCCGCGCCCGATGGCGCCGAACCCCCACTACGACAACAAGGCGCTGGCGGGGGTCACCGACAGCCTCACCGTCGCCCCCGCGACCGCGCTCCCCAAGCTCGATCCCAACGCCCGCTACGCCACCACCTACCGGCCCGGCGGCGCGGCCCTCGCCGCCTTCGACGCCGCGGTGCAGAAGGGGTCGATCCCTGCATCCTACAAGGATCTCGTCGGCGACTTCGGCGGGCGCTACGCCCCGGCGATGA
>JAEUKG010000679.1 GCA_016794325.1 Myxococcales bacterium
CATGTTCGCCGGCGTGGCCTCGAGGACGAACACCGACGTCGGCGTGTTCACGCCCATCCCCGTCACGCGCACGGCGCCAGGCCCCAGCCTGAGCGCGGTGCCGCTCGGGCCGGATCCGTCCGCCTGCACCCCCGCCGCGCCCGGCGCCGAGCCCTGCCCGACGACGCCCGCGCCGTCGCGCGAGCCGCTGCGCCCGAAGACGCCGACGCCCGACTCGACGGCGCTGCCGTACACGCCGAGCCCGCTCGTGGCTTGGCCCTCCACCCCGGCGTTGCCCGACGCGAGCCGGCCGCGCGCCCCGGTCGCCGCGTTCTCCCCGACGACGCCGAAGCCTCCCGCGCTCGCGGTGGACCCGCGCACCCCGGCGTAGCCGGCGTTCCTCGCCTCACCGTACAGACCGTCGGTGAGCGTCGTCGACGTCGCGAGCCCCTCGACCGGCGCCTTCGCGGCGTGGCCCGCGATCGCCGGGCTCGTCGGAGCGAGCAGCGACGGCGGCGCGAGCGGCGTCAGCGGCGCCTTGTAGGCGGGCTGGAGCTTGCCCGACGCGACGTCTTCGATCGTCGTCCGCTTGAGCGTCTGCCCATGAAGATCTTGCCCCGTGGTCAGCAACGCGAGCGCTCCGACGACGAGGACGTGTCCGGTGAAACGAGCCATGAGACCTCCAAGACCCTCGACGATACGCAGGCCTCGGCGCGGGCTCGCTCCGCCAGAGTTACTCACCCCGGGGTGCTTCGACTCCGTCGCCGGGCGTCCACCCACACCGGCGAGCGCGGGCGCGTGCCGCGCTAAGTCCTCGATTGCACGAGAGAATTGGTTTCAGTGAGGATTTAAGATTCCAATCCCCTTGCACAGGTCCCACATGGTGCTACATCGGCCCCGCCATGATGAAGCGCTCCTTTTTCCTCCTCGCCCTCTCCGCTCTCACCCTCCCGCTCGTCGGCTGCGCCGCCGACGCCGCCTCCGACGAAGACTCGGAAGGCGAGGCCGTCGAGGCCACCGAAGAAGGGCTCTCCGGCAACCCGTCGAACTTCGGCTACTTCATCGTCACCCGGCGCGACATGCGCCGCTGCATGGCGCCGCTCTGCGGCGGCTACTTCGTCAAGCGCGTCAACCAGGCGACGACCAAGTGCGCCGACGGCAAGATGGCCGAAGACTGCTACGTCCCCGGCATCGAGCTGAAGAACATCGGCCTCTCGGCTCGCGAAGAGGCGGACTTCCGCGGCGCGGTCGAGAGCGGCAAGGCCCTCGTGAAGGGCGCCATCTACAAGAAGACCTGGAACGGCGTCGTCCTCGGCACCCTCAAGGCCAACGAGGGCTGGCTCGGCGCCTCGGGCGCGACCCCCGACGGCACGTTCTACCGCGCGGCTCCGAGCGGCATCACCTGCGTCAAGGCGCCCTGCCCCAGCACCCGCGTGTTCGGCCTGAACGGCGCCGACTCGCACAACGTCATCGACGTGCGCTTCGACACCACCTCGCCCAAGGCGAGCGACGACGCGATCGCGCGCGCCGAGTCGGCGAGCTGGACGAAGGACGGCGTGCTCCTCGCGGGCGGCGTCGCGATCCCGAAGTGCCTGCCCAACTCGAACTGCGGGCCCTTCGCGACCTCCACCGAGTTCTACCTCCGCGTGAAGAAGACCGAGGGCGTCTACTGCGGCGGTCGCGGCATGGGCGTCTGCAACGACGGCCAGTTCTGCCAGTGGAAGGCCGGCGACATCTGCGGCGCGGCCGACGCGCCCGGCCGGTGCGCCTACCGCCCCGACGTCTGCGCCAAGGTCTACAAGCCGGTCTGCGGTTGCAACGGCAAGACCTACGGCAACGAGTGCGAGGCGGCCGCGGTCGGCATGTCGGTCGCGACCAACGGCGCCTGCCCCTGAGCCGCTCGACACCCGCGAACGAACGGACGACCTCGCGCACCCGCGCGAGGTCGTCTCTTTTTTTGGGGGCCGTCGGCGCGCGCTCGAACGCCCGCTTCGTACGACCCGCGCTTGCCGAGGTGAGGCGCCGGCCGGTAACGTGACGGGGTGGCGAACCCACGGCACAGCCCACGCCTCGCGCTCGCCGCGGTGAGCGCCGGCGCGATCACCGTCGCCGTCGCCATCGCCTGCGGCCCCGGCGGCTTCGACGGCCTGACCGGCGGCGTGCGCGACGCTGGCGCGCAGGGCGACGCGACGCTCCCGCCCGAGCTCGACGTGAACCTCCCCGCGCCGCGGCCGATCGGGCCGCCCTCGGGCACGTTCCTCTCGTCGTCGCGGCCGAGCTTCCGCTGGGAGCTCGTCGACCCGCTCCGCGGCGCGTTCCTCGAGCTGTGCAAGACGCGCAAGTGCGAGACCGTCGCCAAGACGTTCGAGGTCGACGCGCGATCGTTCACCCTCCCCGAGGACCTCGAGCCCGGGGTGTGGTTCTGGCGGCTCCGCGGCAAGGCGGCGCGCGCGTTCGGGCAGAAGGCGAGCCCGGCGTGGGAGATCGTGGTCCGAGGGCCCGCGGCGACGGGCGCGTCGAACGCCTCCCACGGATCCATCGTCGACGTGAACGGCGACGGCTTCGCCGACATCGTCGCGATCGCCTCGCTCCCGGGCGACGAGGACCACGACCTCGTCGTCTACCTCGGGGGCGCGGAGGGCTACGGCACCAAGGCCACCCAGCGGCTCCCCCTCTCCGGGCGCGCGGTGGCGATCGCGGCCGGCGTCGACGTCAACGGCGACGGCTTCGGCGACGTCGTCGTGTCGACCCCGGGGTTCTTCTCCGGCCCTGACGGCGGCCCGTTCCTCCCGCCCGACGCCGCGCCGCCGATCTTCATCGAGGTCTACCGCGGATCGGAGAAGGGCCTCCTCCTCGGCCCCGAGCAGCCCGGGTTCTTCGAGGTCCCCGAGCTCGGCTCGGGCCTGCGCGAGGCCGGCGACGTCAACGGCGACGGCTACGGCGACGTCGTCGCGACGTCGACCTCGAGCTCGGTGATCCTCCTCGGGAGCGCGAACGGCCTCGCGGGGCCGGTCGTGTCGCTCGCCTCGCCCCCGACGTACGCGCCCGCGCCGGGCCGCCTCGGGCTCGGCGGCTTCGACATCGACGGCGACGGGCTCTCCGACGTCGCGGTCGGCAGCGCGATGCCGTCGGCGCCGGCCGCGATCTTCTTCGGCGCGAGCGCGGGCGTCGGCCCGCAGTCGGCCTCGGTCGACATGAAGGAGGGCTCGGTCTACCTGACGTCGGCCCTCGCCCTCGCCGCGCTCGACATCGACGGCGACGCCAAGGTGGACCTCGCCTTCACCGCCACCGATCAGAACCCGATCGACGGCATCGGCCCCCCGAACGCGGTGTGTTTCCTCCGGGGGCCGGCGCCGCTCCTCGTCCCCGGCGAGTGCGTCTACGGCAACCCGGCGAAGGGCTTCGCGCAGAGCATCACCGGCTTCGATCTCGACGGCGACAAGCGGGACGACCTCATCTTCCGAGGCGGCAGCGGCGTGATCTCGTTCCACGTGAACGAGCAGGGCGCCTTCGACCAAGGCCCGGGCTTCAACTTCGGCGCCGACGTGAGCCTCACCACCGTGATGCCGTCGCGCCCCGGCGCCGGCGTGTGGGCGGCGATGTCGAGCTCGCAGCTCTTCGTGATCGAGGGCGCGAAGGTCAAGGGCTCGCCCCTCTCGCCCCCGGCCGGCACCACCTTCGCGCGGATCCTCCGCTGACGAGGCGCACCGAGGTCGAGTCTGGGCGCCGCTCCAGCCGGCGTCGCGCACACGTGGGGGGAACCCTGGGGCGGCTCTCGAGGCCGGGAGGGCCCCCGGTCACTCGAGGAGCGCGAGGATCTCGCTCCTCGACAGCGGCGCCGCGCTCGCCGCGCCCGCGCCGCCTATCGCGGCGTCGGCGAGCGCGCGCTTGGCGTCCTTGAGCGCGAGGACCCTCTCCTCCACCGTCCCTTGGGCGACGAGGCGCGACACGAGCACCGGCTTGTCCTGACCGATGCGGTGCGCGCGATCGGCGGCTTGGTCCTCGACCGCGGGGTTCCACCACGGGTCGACGAGGAAGACGTGGTCGGCCGCGGTCAAATTGAGGCCGGTGCCTCCGGCCTTCAGCGACAGGAGCATCACCGGCGGCCCGCCCGCGGCCTGGAACGCGTCCACCACCGCGGCGCGGTCGCGCGTCGTGCCGTCGAGGCGCACGAACGGGATGCCCCGCGCCGTGAGCGCGGGCTCGATGCGATCGAGGAGCGTCGTCCACTGCGAAAACACGAGCGATTTGTGCTCGTCCGCCGCCGCCTCCTCCACCGCGTGGGCGAGGCGCTCCACCTTCGACGACGTCTCGGCCACCTGCCCGGGGAGGAGCCCCCGGTGGCAGGCCGCCTGCCGCAGGCGGAGCAGGGCCTCGAGCGCGGCGAGCGTCGACATGCCCTCCGCGAGGCTGTCGACGAGCTCCTTCTGGGTCGCGACCCGCACGGCGTCGTAGGCGGCGCGCTCTGCCGCGTCGAGCTCGACCCACAGCACCGTCTCGCTCCGCGGGGGCAGATCGGGCGCGACGTCCCGCTTCTTGCGCCGGAGCACGTACGGCGCCACGCGATCGCGCAGCCGTCGCGCCGCGTCCGCGTCCCCGCGGGCGATCGGATCCTCGAAGCGCTCGCGGAAGCTCGCCCGCCCCGCGAAGAGCCCGCGGTTCGCGAAGTGCATCAGGCTGAAGAGATCGGCGAGGCGGTTCTCGACGGGCGTGCCCGACAGCGCGAGCTTGAACTTCCCCTGGAGCCCGAACGCGGCGCGGGCCGTCAGGCTGTCGGGGTTCTTGATCGCCTGCGCCTCGTCGAGCACCACCACCTCCCACGCGCGCGACGCCAGCGCCGCGGCGTCGTTGCGGAGGGTGCCGTAGGTGGTGAGGGTCACGTCGGCCGAGTCGTCGAGCGCGCGCCCCTCCCCGAGATACGTCGACACCCGGAGGCCGGGGACGAACTTCGCGATCTCGCGCTGCCAGTTGAACACGACGCTGCGCGGCGCGACGACGAGCGCAGGCGCGCGCAGCGCCGCCAAGGCCTGCACCGTCTTGCCGAGCCCCATGTCGTCGGCGAGGACGCCGCCGAGCTCGAGGTCGCGCAGGCGCGCGAGCCAGCGCACGCCCTCGCGCTGGTAGGGCCGCAGATCGGCCGAAAACCCCGCCGGAGGCGCGTCGTCGCCGGGGCGCGACAGGCGCTCGAGGAGCGCGGCCACGTCGGGCGGCGGCGCGACGTCGAGCTCGCTCGCGAGCGCGCCCAGGGTCGGGAGCGCGGCGCGCGCGAGCCTGCCGTCGTCCTCGCGCGCGGCGAGGAGATCGGCCACCGTGTGCCCGAACTTCGCGAGCCAGCCCTCGGGGATCGGGGCCCAGCCCCCGCCCTCGAGCGGGGCGATGTCGAGGCCGCGCTGCCAGGCCGCGATCACCTCCGCCGACCGCGCGCGACGCGCCGCGCCGCCGCTGCCGGCCTCGAAGACGACGTCGAAGCGGCCGCCGTCGAGCTCGAGCCGGGCCACGAGCTCGGGCGCGGTCGCGAGCGATCGCGCCGCGCCGCCGCTGCCGGCCTCGAAGGCGCGCAGCTTCGCCGCGAAGCGCGGGACATCGGAGGGCGCGAACAGCGCCCGGCGGCCGACGGCGAGATCGAGCGCGTCGCGCAGCCGCTCGGCGAGCGCGTTCTCGGCCGCGAGATCGCGCGGGACCGCCTTCCCCCCGAGGTGGGTCAACGTCGCGCCGTCGACGCGCGCGACCGGGGGATCGCCGTACACGATCGTCGCCAGCACGGCGAGCGACGCCCCCATCGGCTCGAGCTCGAAGGCGAGCCGGGGCGCGAGGCGGGCGCCGCGGCCGGGCAGGCGCGAGGTCTCGACGGCGACGTCGGCCTGGGACTCGAGCTTCGCGAGGGCGTCGGTGACGAAGGTCGACAGCTCTCGCTTGTCGACGACGCGCTCGAGGGGCAGGCGCTCGAGGCGCTCGCCGGTGAGCTCCGTGGCGCCGAGCGGCCGGAGCGTCCCGTCCGCGAGGCCGACCCCGCAGGCGACGACCCGCTCGAGCGACGGGCTCCGCTCGACGCGCACGACCACGCCCCCGCTGGCTCCGTCGCGCACCGTGGCCCGCGGGGCGAGGAGCTCTCCGCTCGTCCGCACCGGCGCGCCGTCGAGCTTCACGTCCGCCCCCGCGAGCGCCGCGAGGAGCGGCTTCATCTTCGCGGTGGCGACGACGCCGCGCACGAAGCCCGACACGAGCCGGTCCACCGCGAGGTCGTCGTGGGTGGGCATGAGATCGTCGCCGGGGCGCCCGAGCCGCGAGGCGAGGCTCCCCTCGAGCCGCGCCTCGCCCCGCGGGCCCACCGTGACACGATCCAGGAGGAGCGTGACACCCTGGGTGCGGAGCCGGTAGCCGACGGCGGTCTCGGCGCGCGCGGCGGGCTCGTCGCCCGACGGCGCCGGGGCCTCCTCGCGCGCCGTGCCCTGGGCGACGGCGATCGCGACCGCGGCCACGTGCGCGCAGGGATCGACCTTCGACGGGCAGTCGCACGTCCACTCCTCGTCCTCGAGGTAGAGCGTGACGGTGGGCGCGACGCTCGAGCCCTCCCCTCGCACGCGGGCGGTGATCTCCGAGCTCGACCGAGCGACGACGACGACGGCGCCCTCCCGGGCGAGCTTCACCCCCTGGGAGAAGAGCGCGGGGAGCGCGGCTTTGCGGACGGCCTCGAGCATGCGCGCTCTCTATAGCAAAGCGCGCGCGCGAGGAGCGAACCTCAGCTCTCCTTGTCCGCCATCCGCTTCTGGTGCGCCCGCCCGATGCCGACCGCGATGCGCAGCCACACGAGCCCGAGCACGAGGTCGAAGCCGACCAGGATCTTCATGCCGACCTCGCCGTAGCGCGCGAGGAGCACGTTCGACGCGATCGCGATCGAGAGCGCGGCCAGGGCGTCGCCGAGCCGGACGACGAAGGTGTCGTTGAAGTTCTTGGCGCTGTACTTCTCGGCGGGGCTCACCGGCACGTAGAGGAGCTCGCGCGTGTTCGACTGGATGCTGTAGTCGGTCGCGTTCTCCACGATCTTGTGGGTGCGGATGACCGACAGCCGCGGGAACACGGTGAAGACGAGCCCGCCCACGAGCCCGACGATGGGCTCGAAGAGGAGCGCACCCCGGGCGCCGAAGGTGGCCTGCACCCGCGCGGTGACGAAGAACTGGATGAGGAAGGTCAGCGTGTTCTGGAACAGGAAGTAGTCGCCGTAGAACTCGTTGAGCTGGGCCGTCGAGAGGTTCTGGGCCGAGAGGACCTTGTCGAGGATCCACTCGTTGTTCGTGTTCACGAGGTTCAGGACCAGCATCATCATCGCGATGAGGCGGAGGTACGGCGATCCGAGGACCATGCCGATCGAGCTCTGCTTCGGGCCGTCGTCCTTCTTGCCCTTCGCGGGCGCTCGCGGGAGCCGCGACAAGACGACGAGCGAGAGCCCCAGGCAGACGAGGAGGATCACCGAGCAGAGGAGCAGCATCTGGTAGGTCATCAGGCTCTTGGCCTGCTTGCTCACGACCACCGTGCCGAAGATGCTGCCCGCCACGCCGCCGACGCCGATCGCGCCGAAGAGCCGGACCCCCTGGTCTTTGGTCCAGACCTCGCTCGCGAGGCTCCAGAACTGGGAGACGACCATGAGGTTGAAGGTCGACACCCACACGAAGAACGCGTAGCCGACGAGGCGACTGCCCCCGGTCATCTCCTTGCCGTGGGGCAGGAGGAGGGCGAAGCCGCCGAGGCAAGCCACGAACGACACGAAGGTGCCGACGATGAGCTTCTTCCGCGGGACCGCGTCGACGATCATCCCGTAGCCGTACGAGAAGAACGCGACGAACACCGTGGTCGCGAGCAGGGCGATCCACTTGTTGTCGACCCCGATCAGGGTCTGGAGCACCGTGCTCCGGATGGGCTTGATGATGTAGTAGGCGGTGAGGGCGAGGAAGATCCACGCGCTCGAGACGCCGAGGAGCAACAGCTCGTCGGGCTTCACCTTCACGATCGGGCGCAAGAGCGCGATCGTGTCGTCGGAGGTCTCCCCGCTCATCCGGCGAACATGACACGCCATCCAGGCTCGGAGAAGCAAGTTCTGCGGCTGAGCCGCCGCCGTTCGACCCGCCCCCCGCCCGGCTGCGGTCGGGCTGTGCTACATGGCCCCCGGTGAGCGACGAGCGCCGAACCAGCCCGGGGCCGAACAGGCCCGAGGTCCTCGCCCCCGCCGGCGACCGCGACGCCGTCCTCGCGGCGATCCGCGGCGGCGCCGACGCGGTGTACCTCGGCCTCCAGGGGTTCAACGCCCGCGCGCGCGCGCAGAACTTCGACGAGGCCGCGCTCGAGGAGACGACGCGCCTCCTCCACGCCCACGGCGTGCGGGCCTACGTCACCCTGAACACGCTCGTCTTCGACGCCGAGCTCGAGGCCGTGGCACGCGCCGTCGCGATCGTGGCACGCGCGGGCGCCGACGCGGTGATCGTGCAGGATCTCGCGGTCGCGCAGCTCGCCCGCCGCGTCGCCCCCACCCTGCCGGTGCACGCCTCGACGCAGATGACGTGCACCGATCTCGGCTCGGCGGCGTTCGCCGCCGACCTCGGCGCGAGCCGGGTCATCCTCGCGCGCGAGCTCTCGGTCGACGACATCGCCGCGATCGCGAGCGACGCGCCGGTGCCGGTCGAGGTCTTCGTGCACGGCGCGCTCTGCATCGCCTACTCGGGGCAGTGCCTGACGAGCGAGGCCATCGGGGGCCGCAGCGCCAACCGCGGTGCGTGCGCCCAGGCGTGCCGGCTCCCCTACGACCTCGTCGTCGACGGCGTCGTCCGCGAGGCTCCCCTGCCCAGCTACCTCCTGTCGCCCGCCGATCTCGACGCGAGCGCGCTCGTCCCGCGCCTCGTCGGCGCCAAGGTCGCGTCGCTCAAGATCGAGGGCCGCCTGAAGGGCCCCGAATACGTGGAGGCGACGGCGCGGCTCTACCGGGCGGCGGTCGACGCCGCGGCCTCCGGCGCCGCGCCGCCGTCGGAGGCCGCGCACGATCGCGCGCTCCAGACGTACACCCGCGGCTCGGGCCCCGGCTTCCTCGGCGGCATCGATCACCAGCGCCTCGTCGACGGCGAGACGTGCGATCACCGGGGCCTGCCGGTGGGCGCGCTCGTCGGCGTGCGGCGCGCGCGCGGCAAGCGCTGGCTCGAGATCGACCTCACGCGCGCGCTCGCGCGCGGCGACGGCGTCCTCGCCGCGGGCTCGGCCGAGCCCGACGCCGCCCCCGATCGGCGCGAGATCGGGGGACGGGTGTGGACGATCGAGGTCGGCGGCGTCGACGTGCCCTCGGCCGAGGCCGGGGAGCGCGCGCTCGTGTGGCTCGGCCCCGACGCCGCCGTGCCCGAGCGCACGGCGTCCGAGCGCGTCTTCAAGACGAGCGACCCGGCGGTCGCGCGCTCGCTCGCCGCCGAGCGCCCCTACCGCGTGCCGATCGACGTCGTCGTGAGCGGCGCGCTCGGCGAGCCCGCCACCCTCCGCGCGACCAGCCCTCGGGGTCACCGCGCCGAGGTCACGACCGACTTGCCCATCGGCCGCGCCGAGCGCGGCGTCACCGAAGCGATCCTGCGCGACAAGCTCGGCCGCCTCGAGCCCACGCCGTTCGAGCTGCGCGGCCTCGAGGTGCACCTGCCGCCCTCGGCGCTCGTCCCGCTCTCGTCGCTGAACCGCGCGCGGCGCGAGCTCGCCCTCGCCCTCACCGCCTCGACGCACGCCCCCCACGCGGTGACGTCGGTGGGCCCCGCCGAGCTCGCGGCCGCGTTGCCGCCTCCGCCGGCCGCGGCGCCGCGGGGGCTCTTCGTGCTCTGCCGCACCCTCGAGCAGGCCCACGCCGCGCTCGACGCCGGGGCCGACGGGATCTACCTCGATTTCCTCGAGCTCACCGGCACCGGCGCCGCGGCCCGCGCCCTGCGCGAGCGCGCGTGCCCGATGCTCGGCGTCGCGCCCCCGCGGGTGCGCAAGCCCGGCGAGGACAAGATCGACCGCTACCTCGCGTCGCTCGCCCCCGACGCGGTCCTCGTGCGCGGCCTCGGGGCGCTGCGCGAGGGCGCGACCGCGGCCGGGGGGCCGCTCCGGATCGGCGATTTCTCCCTCAACGTCACCAACGGCATCACCGCGCGCACCGTCCTCGCGCGCGGGCTCACCGCCTTCACCCCGTCGTTCGATCTCGACGGGCAGCAGCTCGTGAAGCTCCTCGACGGCGATCTCGCGAGGGTGGCGGAGGTGGTGGTGCACCACCCGATGCCGCTCTTCCACATGGAGCACTGCGTGATCGCCCACACGCTCTCGGAGGGCAAAGACCACCTCACCTGCGGCCGCCCGTGCGAGCGCCACCAGGTCTCCCTGCGCGACCGCGCCGGCATGACCCACCCGGTGGAGGCCGACGTCGGCTGCCGCAACACCGTCTTCCACCAGCGCCCGCAGAGCGCGGCCGATCTCGTCCCCGCGCTGGCGCGCGCGGGCGTGGGGCGCTTCCGCGTCGAGCTCGTGCGCGAGCGCGCGCGCGAGGCCTCGGCGGTGGTGGACGTGTACCGGCGCCTCCTCGCCGGCGGCGCCGAGCCGCGCGACGTGCAGAAGACGCTGCGCGTCGAGGGCGGCTACGGCGTCGTGCGAGGCTCGCTGCGCGTCTTGTGAGCGCGCCCGCCGCGCTGCTTCTTCAGCGCGCGATGGCCATGTCGACCGTGAGCGAGACCGCCGACGCCTGCGGCAAGAAGTCCCAGCTCGCGACGTGCGCCTCGAGGCACGACTTGGCGCTCGCCGACAGGCCCGCCGCGTGGACGCGCGTGACCCGCCCGCCCTCGCTGACGTCGAGGGTGACCTGCGAGCGCACGTCTTCGGCGCGTAGCGCGGCGCCGCACGGGCCGAGCTCCGCCTGCCGCACGGTGACGACCCCGTCTCCGGCGGCTGCGGGCGCGCGCGCGGCCGCGCGGCCCCCGTCCGACGAGCGGAACGCCCAGGTCGCGATGAGGAGGAGCGCCACGATCCCGACGCCCGCCGCCCAAAGCGTCAGGCCGGACCACGGCGATGGTGCCTCTCGGATCCAGTGATCCGAGCCTGGGTTTCCGCCGCCGCCCGCGTCCAGGTTGTCGATTTCCGTGGGGAGAAGGCTCGGAGCCGGGGAGTTGTCGCGCGGTTCCTGATCCTGGCTCATCGAATTCGCCTCCATCACCGGATTATCCAGTCGTGACCTCTTGCAAGACGGTGGCCAGGTGGTGGCGCTCGCGTGGCGGCGCGCTCCTCCACACACGTGGGCGGAGAGGTGCGCGGCCCACCGCACAATCCCCGACCTTTTTGAGCGCTGCGCGCTGATTCCTTCTCGAGACGGAAACCATGCGCCGTAGCCTGTTACCGTGGGCTCGTATTTTTCGCGCGTCATCGGAGGAGCGCTCGTCGTCGCGGCGACTCTGGTGCACGTCGGGAGCGCGGACGCCTACGAGGTGAAGCGCACGCGGAGCGGCGCGCGGGTCCACTGGGACGAGCGCGAGGTGGAGGTGGGCGTCCACGCTTCGCTGCGCGCGCACGAAGGCGGCGCGGAGGCGGCCGCGTCGGCGTTCGCCGCGTGGAGCGGCCGCGTCGGCGCGCCGACGATGAAGACGACGGACCGCGCGCCCGACGCGCCGGGGCTCGACGGCGAAAACGGCGTCTTCTTCATGAAGGACGGCTACGAGCCC